>JACCXG010000030.1 GCA_013697225.1 Acidobacteriota bacterium | reverse complement strand
CGGCAAGACCGGTGATGCCGCCGCCGATGATGAGGATCAACTCGCCGATGTCCGGTGCACGTACCGTGCAAGCTCCTGGACGCGTTCGAGCGGTGTGCCCGGCAGCACCCCATGCCCGAGGTTGAAGATGTGTCCGGGGCGGCCGCCGGCCTGGCGCAGCACCTCGGTTGCCGCGGCAAACAGTCCATCTGCCGGGCCCAGCAGCCGTGTGGGATCCAGGTTGCCCTGAATGCCGCGGTCCGCGCCGATGACCTCCCACGCCTCGTCGAGCGGCAGACGCCAGTCAACGCCGATCACGTCTCCGCCGGCGAGGGACAGATCGCGGAGGATGGCCGCGGCGCCCACGCCAAAATGAATCACCGGCACGCCCGTGTCGGAGAGCGCCTCGAAGATGTGGCGTGAGTGGGGCAGCGCGAACTCACGATAATCCGGACGGCTCAGGGCGCCGGCCCATGAGTCGAAGATCTGGATGGCCTGCGCGCCTGCCTCGATCTGCGCACGCATGTAATCGGCAATGAGCGAGGCGAACCGGCCGCACAACCGATGCCACGCCTGCGGCTCGGAGTACATGAACGCCTTGGTGTGCGCGTAGGTGGTGGACGGCCCCCCCTCGATGGCGTACGCCGCGAGCGTGAAGGGGGCACCGCCGAAGCCGACGAGCGGGACGCGCCCCTCGAGCTCGCGCCTGAGAAGGCGGATGGTCTCCAGCACGTGCCCCAGCGCTTCGCGCGGCTCGACCTCGCGGAGCCGCTCGACGTCGGCTGCCGACCGGATGGGTCGCTCGACCGACGGCCCCTCACCTTTCACGAAATCGAAGTCGAGGCCGAGCGGCGTGAACGGGAGCAGGAGATCCGAAAACAAGATCGCCGCATCCACATCGATCGCGTCCACCGGCTGGAGCGTGACCGCAACGGCGATCTCCGGCTGCGCGCAGATCTCGAGCAACGAGTATCGCTCTCGGAGCGCCCGGTACTCGGCCATGTAGCGCCCGGCCTGCCGCATGAACCAGACAGGGGTCATGTCGACCGGCTCACGCCGGCACGCGCGAAGGAACCGGTCCTTCACGGGCGGAGCAGGTGCTTGGCGAGAACGATCAGATCCTCGAGCCAGAGTGGTTTGTAGCGGATGGACGCGCCGAGCGCGCGCAACTCCTGCTGAATGGCGTCCGACAGAAAGTAGTCTCCTGTGACGATGGCGACGGGAGTGTCGTGGAGGGCGGGACGCGATCGAATGAGCCGCAGGAACTGCAGGCCGCTCGTGATGGGCATCCTCATATCAAGGAGGATGGCGTCCGGTCCAACCTCGTCTGCGAGCTGCAGACCGGCTTCGGCAGTGAGGGCGGTTGCCACACCAAAACCCTCGAGCTTGAGCATGCGCGCAAAGATATCCGCCACCGACCGGTCGTCGTCCACGATCAGAATCGTCTGTGTGGCGGCATCAACGAGGTACGGCTCGAGAGGCGCGATCACCGCATCATTCTCAGGGGGAGAGAGTTGTACGTCAAGCGCGGTCTGGCTCGGGGAGATGCCCATTTGTATACAATCTGGCAGCCGCAGGCTAAGATTGGCCGTGCCGGGAATGGCCGTTTCGGGTTACTGTCTCGTCCGGGAGGTGTCGTGAGTCCTATCCTGGTGCGGCCCGTCCGCGAGCAGCTCGAGCACGACCGTATCATCCGGCTCCTGCAGGTCCGGCTCAAGCGCCGACACGAGGTGGCCGTCAATATCGGAGAAAGCCAGACGGTGCCGGTGCGTATCGGGCAGGTGCAGATCTTCGCGGATCTGGTCCTCACCTCCCCGGACGGCGGCCGCAAGCTGATGGGAACGGTCGAGGTAGAGACCGCCGAATCCGTCAACCATCTGGAAGCCATGGCGCAATGGGCCCACCTCGGGCGGGCTCGCGCTCCGTTTTATCTCTACGTACCGGCCGGATGCGTCGACATTGCCCGGCGGCTTGTCGCTGAGAATGCCGTGAACGTTGCGGAAATCTGGACCTTCCACACGATCGGCGATCAGACGCGGTTTACGATGGTGCATCGGCCAGCCCCGCCGGCCCGGCGCCGGCCGGCCGCTCAGGCCCGCCCTGCCGCGGATCCGCCGGACACCGCCAGGAAACGTGTCGCCGCGGCGGCGCCCCGCCGGGGGGCGGGGGCCCGAAAGAGTGCCCCCTCGGCTCGTGCGAAGGCCCCTGCGGCCAAGACCGCGGCCCGAGCGCAGAAGAGGAAATAGATCTGCCGAGCCTCCGCTTCTCGCGCGACAAGCGCGGTTACGAGAACACGTTCGTCGTTGACACCCCCCGCCAGCGCGCCAGGGGGAACACGCGCATCCTCTATTGGTTCAGGACGCCGCCAGGCGTCCGGGTCGGCCGCACCCCGCTCGATCCGGAGGCCATACGCCTGATCGAGACCACGCATCCGGACGTGCGGTTCGACTGGCCCCGGATCCTCGGGGGTGAGGAGGAAACGGCGGAGCCCCAGGATCCTGGTGCGATGTCCCTCCAGGATCCCGCCGCCCCGCGCCGGCGCCGCCGCCGGCGGCCTCGCAGCGGACCGTCAGCTGCATCCGGTCAGGACGGGGAGGCCAGGGAGGGGGATGACGCCGCAACCGATCCCCCGGCAGAAGACTGACCTCCTGCTTTATAATCCCCTGCATGGAAGCAATTTATCGGTGGCACGCGAAGTACGTTCCGGCCGTGCTCCTGGCGATGAGCGGAATGGCCGTTCAGGCCCAGGATGCTCCCGCGCCCGTACAGGGAGAACCCTTCCGCTCGAACGTCGAACTGGTCACCACCGACGTGGTCGTTCGAGACAACAACGGGCAGTTCATCGCCGACCTCTCGAAGGACGACTTCGAGGTGTTCGAAGACGGAGTGTCCCAGAAGGTCATCTCCTTCTCGTTGACGCACGGCGGGCGCAGTTTCAACCTTGCCGCCCCCCCTCCGGCGCCGGTCGCCGAAGGTATTATCCTGCCGGCTGCCCGCCCCGCGCCTGACGCAGCGGGCCGGATCTTTCTGATCTTCGTCGACGACCTGCACCTCGATTTCCGGAACACCGGCCGGATCAAGGATCTCTTCAAGAAGATCGCCCAGGAACTGATTCACGAAGGGGACATGTTCGGCATCGTCTCCACCGGCCCCTCGTCGCTGTCTATCGATCTGACCTACGATCGCAAGCGCCTCGACGAGGCGATCAAGAAGATCTCCGGCGCCGGCCTCGCCCCGAAGGACATCCTCGACGTACCTGAAGGTTCGCAGGGACCACCCGAAGTCCGCCACCGCGCCCACGTGGCATTCTCGACCGCGCGCGACATGATGCGGAACCTCGAGCAGGTGC
>JACCXG010000027.1 GCA_013697225.1 Acidobacteriota bacterium | reverse complement strand
GCTTCGGCGGATTGGCGGCGACAATGGGCTGGAGCAATTCGACGGCGTCGAGGGCGTCGACCTGCTTCAGGCCCCGTGCCGCCATCCTCTGGAGCCAGGCTTCCTCGGATTGCAGGATCTGCTGCAGCAGGAAGCGGGCGGACGCACGGTCGCCTCCCTGAATCAGCATCGAAGCCGCAACCGGCTCCAGCCAGTTGGGGCGCCGGGCTGCTCAGCGGCCATCCGGAACCATTTCGCGGCAGCGTGCATGTCGCGGAGCTGCCAGTAGTGCACGAAAGCAATGTCGTGGAAGTACTGCCACTTGGTCGGCTGGGCCGCGATGCCCTTGCGGAGCAGCGCGACGGCCTGGTCGGGACGCCCCGCACCGCCCGAATAGGGCTCCGCCAGAAAGATGGCCCCGAAGCGGTAGGCGATTGTGAAGTACGGGTCGAGCGAGGTGGTGATATCGAGGAGCGGATAGAGCAGTTCGTATCTGCGCCCACTCTGCGCGGCGCGGCGATCGCCCCCGTAGTGCTGCAGGGCGCGAATCCAGTAGACATCGGCTGCGAGCGCATCGAACGACAACACGATCCGGCGCAGCGCGGGACCCGAGCGCACGTACATCACGGCCCGCTCGAGCGCCTGCTCTCTGGGGTAGCGTGCATCGCGCGCCGCCTGCAGCGCGACGGCGGCCCCGAGGCTCACCGCCGCAAGCAGCAGAGCCCCGGCGATACCCGCGCGTGTCATCACTTGAAGTCCCGCCGGGAGAAGATGACCACGCTCGTCAGGATCAACGCTGTGATGTAGGCGAGGCCGTAGGCGAGGGTGGTCCCGATATAGCCGAAGGTGACCGGCAGGCCGTGCACCACCTCGGTCTTGACGTCGAAGGCGGACAGATCCGGGAGCACATGATAGGCGGCCCGCGCCAGGAGGACGGCCGGGCGCGACTCCACGACCTGATCGAAGTTGCGGAGATCCGTATTGAAGTGGCCGGCGACATACAGGCCGAACGTCAGCGCCGCCGCGAGGATCGGCGTCGAAAATGTCGAAAACAGCAGCGCGATGGCGGTGACCACCATCAGCTCGACGAAGATCAGCACGATGGCTTTCAGCATTTGGGGGTCGACGCCCGGCGCGTCCCAGGCGTCGCGGAACTCCGGCGACTCCGTATAGGTCAGATAGGCCAGCACGGCATACAGGGCAAGCGTCATCACGGCTACATTTGCCGCCAGCGTGAGCACGAGCCCCGCGTACTTGCCAACGATGAACTGCGGACGGCTGATGGGTTTGGCGAGCAGCGGGTAAATGCTGCGGCGCTCTACTTCTTTCGACACCAGCCCGATGCCGATGAAGATCGCGATGAACAGGCCGAAGATGGCGATGGCCGCCAGCCCCAGGTCTTTGATGATCTTGACGTCCTGGCCCGCCGTGAGCTGGCCGATCAGGTAGGACGCCCCCATGAGCAGCACGGCGAAGAGCACGAGGCTGTAGGGGACGCGGTCCCGTACCGATTCCTTGAATACGTTGACCGCAATCCAGCTAATCGCGCGCATGTCCCTCGTCGTCTTTTTGCGCGCCCTCTCGCGCCCCCGCACCACTCATCCGGTGATTGCCGCCGTAGCCCTCGCGTGCCTCGTCGCGCATCTCGGCCACGCGGCGGACGAAGAAGTCCTCCAGCGTGTCGCGAAGCGGATTCAACGAGACGAGCGTTGCGCCGGCCGCCACGAGCTCGGAGAGAATTGCCGCGGGCCGGCTCTCGATCGGCAGTTCCAGGGCATACCGGTGCGCAGCGATGCCTGTGCTCCGCCGTATCTGCGGGGCCAGACGGGCCAGCACTTCCGGACGAACGTCCGCCACGACGAGCTCCCACCCCCGCGCCTGGAAGGCGAGGATCTCCGACAGGCGCCCTTCCGCGGCCAGTCTCCCCCCGGACACGACAGCAACGCGGTTGCACAACGCTTCGGCGTCGGCGAGGATGTGTGAACTGAAGAACACCGTGCGTCCTTCGTCACGAAGCTCCAGGATCAGCGCGCGCACGTCACGCCGGCCGAGCGGGTCCAGCCCCGACATCGGCTCGTCCAGGAAGATCACGTCCGGATCGTTCAGCAGCGCCTGCGCGATCCCCACCCGCTGGACCATGCCTTTGGAGTACTTGCGCAGCTGCTGCCCCCGGCGCTCGGCGCCGATGCCGACCCGATCGAGCAGCGTGGCGGTACGACGCCGCGCATCCGTCCCGGAATACCCGAACAACCGGGCGTAATACTGCAGCAGTTCTTCAGCGGTGAGGTAGTCGTAGAAGGAAGGGTTCTCGGGGAGGTAGCCGATCCGCTGCCGTGCACCGACATCGCCAAGCGGCCGGCCGAGGATCTCGGCCTGTCCCGATGTCGGGAAAATCAGCTGCATCAGCAGCTTGAGAGTGGTGGTCTTCCCGGCGCCGTTCGGCCCGAGAAACCCGAACACCTCGCCTGGCTGCACCTCGAGAGACAGCGTGTCGAGCGCCCGGTACGGACGCTTTCGCCAGAAGCCGACCCAGTAGTCCTTCGTCAGCGCGTCGATGCGTATCGCGGCGGCCATAGGTCGGAGGGTTACCGGCCGGGTCGCCTCCCCCTCAGCGGCTCCCCTTCAGCTCGTGTTCGATCAACGCCTCGAAATACGGTGCGGGCCACACGCCGGGGATCTTCCGGCCGTTGAGGAAGAATGTGGGGGTGGACTCCACCTTGAGCTTCGCGCCGAGATCCGCATCAGCGCGGACGCGGGTGAGAGCAGTTGCGTACCCCGCATTGAAATCACTGATCCCGCCGACATCGGCTGCCGCCGCGCGTACGGTATCCGGGCTCAGCGTCTCCAGGTTGGTGAAGAGCCAATCCTCCATCTTGTCAGCAGTCCCCTTCTCCTCAGCCATGACGACCGCGGCGGCAGCCTCGCACGCCGCCCGGTGAGTGCCTCCGGGCACCGCCGCATTGCACTCGGATTCGAGCGGGAAGTGCTTCAGCACGAAGCTCACCTGGCCCGAGGGCTGGTACTTCTCGATCAGCGGCTTATACCAGAAGTAAGCGTTTCTGCAGGCGGGGCACTGGTAATCGTTGAACTTCACCACGACGACCTTCGAGTCCGCCTGCACCGGCATGTCCACCCGAGGCTGCGCTTCGAACCACTGAATCAGGTCGAAGCGCTGCTTGTCGGTGAGCGGAGCATATTCAGGCGCCGCCGGCGCACTGGTGCGGTGCCCGTCGCGAGGAAACGCCGTCAGCAGCGCCACCGTTCCGATGCTGAGCACGGCCACGAGCGCAAGCGCCATGGGGCTCTTGGCCGCCGCCACGAGGTCGCGTGACGCACGCCCCGGCAGCGCAGTCATGGGGGTGGCGCTCGCGCCGCCGGAGACCACGAACAGCCCGATCACCGCAACGTAAGTGACGACGCAGAGCATGCAGATGGCATTGAGCTGAAAGAAGGAGGCCCAGGCCAGGTACAGCACGAAGGCGAGCCCGACAGTCGACAACGCAAAGACGTAGGAGGGCACGTTCTCGCGGCCCGGAGCCGTACTGCGACCACCGAGCCCCACGAGCAGGAGGACGACGGCAAAGAAGACGAACCCCAGGATGGCAACGGGAATGCCCCAGATGCTGCCGTACTGGCTCAGATAGGCCTGGGTGCAGCTGACCGTGCTGTTGATATCGCAGAAGCTCGCATAGCCGGGATTCGTCAGGAGCGCGTGGTGCACGTAGCCCGACCACGCGGAGGCGCCGAGACCGAGCACGGCAAACGCCAGCA
>JACCXG010000012.1 GCA_013697225.1 Acidobacteriota bacterium | reverse complement strand
CCCGGGCGATCGCGTGCCCGATCCCCCGCGATCCGCCGGTAACCAGGGCCACCTTGCCCGCGAGCGCGGCCTCATGGGTTGGTCCGGTAGTCGTCATCTCAGTAGAATAGTCGACTCCGATGTCCTTTACCGCTATCGTGGGCGCCGGCCCTCTGGGGGGAGCGCTTGCGCAACGGCTGGCCTCACGGGACCGCATCCGCCGCATCCGCCTGATCGACACCGAAGGCCGGATTGCCCAGGGCAAAGCGCTTGACATCATGCAGTCGGCACCGGTGGAAGGCTTCAGCGGACGGGTGGAAGCCGCCGAGAGCATCGAGGCCGCCGCAGGTGCGGACGTGATCTTGATTGCGGACCCGGCGGTGGGTGAAGGCGACCACTCAGGGGAGGCGGGCCTCGCCCTGATGAGGCGGCTCGCCTCTCTGGATACTGACGCGCCGCTGCTGTTTGCCGGAGCCGGTCAGCGTCAACTGATGGAACGCACCGTCTCCGAGCTGCGCGTGGAGCCACGCCGTGCGATTGGCAGCGCGCCCGGCGCCCTCCAGTCAGCCGTGCGTGCCCTGACCGCGCTCGAGGTGAACGGAACCGGGGTGGACGTGCAGCTGCTGGTGCTCGGGGTTCCCCCCCACGCGGCGCTCGTGGCGTGGGAAGAGGCCACGGCATTCGGGCAGCCTGTCGGGTCGCTTGTGCCACCCCACCGACTGGCCGGGATATCTGCCCTCCTCCCGGGCCTCTGGCCTCCGGGTCCGCAGGCCCTGGCCTCTGCGGCGGCACGTGTAGCAGAGGCGGTCGTGATGGGCTCCCGCCGCCGCTTCACCTGTTTCGTGTCTCTGGACGAACCGCCCGTTCGAGGGGCTGTAGTGGCACTGCCCGCGCAAATCGGGCCGCGCGGGGTCGAGGCCGTCCTGCATCCCGCGCTGTCGCGGCAGGAGCAGACGAGGCTCGAGAACGGCAGGGTCCCGCCTGCTTAGCTGACGGCGTCCCTGGTGTGCAGCGCGACGCCGCCGGCGAACTCCGAAAGGGCCTGGCGCAGGATGAGACGTCCGCGGTGCAGCCGGGACTTGAGAGTCTGCGGCTTCACGCGCAGGACCTGACTGGCTTCCTCAGTGGACATGCCCTGGATGTCCCGCAGCACGACCGGCGTCCGGTAGACTTCCGGCAGGCGCGTCAGGGCCTCGATCAGCCTCTCCCGCATCTCGCGTCTGAGGACGTGATCGTCGGCCATCGAGGACCAGTCCGCCGGATCCTGCGGGACCATGCCCATCGACTCGTCCGACACCGGCTCATGGCGCGGCATTTCCGCCGCCCGGCTCGACCGCCCGGTCCGCAGCCGTGACATCGCCGTGTTGAAGGTGATCCGGTAAATCCAGGACGACAGCGCCGCGTCACCCCTGAAGGCATCGATTTTCCGGAAGACCTTCATCAGGACGTCCTGGGTGACCTCCTCGGCGTCCTCCCAGTTCTTCATGTATCGAAAAGCCAGTTGATGAATCCGTGGGGCGTACGTCGACGAGAGTTCGGCGACAGCCGAGGCATCGCCCGCCTGCATCCGACCAATTAGTTCGCGTTCTCCGCCTGTATCTCGCATTGCTGGGGCCTCCCCTATGGTTCTGAACACCGTACGGACCTCCTTTTATTCCGCCTCCAGCAGGGAATCGAACGGACGGCCGCAAAGGGCCGCAAACGGAGGACTTACCGCTGAGGCGCCACGGCGGGGGAGGAGGGGACCTCGACCGGCTGGCGGTCGAACACCTCCCCAAAGACCCGTACCACGGCATCTTCCACGTCCTCGAGCGGTACCGGCCTGGCCAGCAGCGCCTCGAGCGACGTCACCCCGCGATCGGCAATGCCGCAGGGCACGATCAGACCGAAGTGGGAAAGGTCAGTGGTGACGTTGAAGGCGAACCCATGACTGGTGATCCAGCGGGAGATCCGCACTCCGATCGCTGCCAGCTTCGACGTCCCCACCCATGCCCCGGACAGTCCAGGGGCCCGATCGGCCTCCACACCGAAGTGGAGGGCCGCCCCGATCATGACGGCCTCGAGGTCGCGGACGTACCGGTGCACGTCGCACCGATCCGGACGAAGGTCCAGGATTGGATATCCGACGAGCTGCCCGGGACCATGGTAGGTGACGTCTCCACCCCGGCCGGCTTCGAACAGACTGATGCCGGCCGATTCGAGAAAGGCGGGGGTCGCCAGCAGATGGGAGCGGTCCTGCCTGACCTTCGCCCCGAGGGTGATGACGGGCGGATGTTCGAGGAGCAGGAGCTGATCCGGAATCCTCCCTGCCTTGCGCTCCTCGACGAGTTCTGCCTGCAACGTTAGTGCATCGGCATAGGGGACCATCCCCAGCCGGCGCACCTCGACTACATCCATCCCTCGTCGAATCCTTCCAGCCGCTCCTTTACGAAGGTGAGGAAACGACCAGCGTCCGCTCCGTCGATGAGGCGATGGTCGTACCCGAGGGTGAGGTGGCAGATCGGGCGGATCCCGATCGCGTCGTCCACCACAACGGGGCGCTTTTCGATGGCACCCACGCCCAGGATGGCGACCTGTGGCTGATTGATCAGCGGCAGCCCGTACAGGGCCCCGAACACACCCGGGTTCGTGATGGTGAACGTCCCGTGCTGCACCTCTTCCGGGTTCAACTTCTTCGCGCGGGCCCGCGCCGCAAGATCGTTGAGCGCACGGCTGAGACCAAGCAGGTTCTTCTCGTCCGCGTTCCTGATGACAGGGACGATCAGTCCGTTCTCGAGTGCCACTGCGATGCCGAGGTTTATAGCCTTCTTGTAGACGATGTTGCTGCCGTCGATCGAGGCGTTGACCACCGGGAACTGCCGCAGCGCATCGACCATCACCTTTGCGATGAAGGCGGTGAACGTCAGCTTTGCTCCGGCCGCCTCGAACTCCGCCTTGCGCTTCTCACGGAGGGCGGCCACCCTCCCGAAGTTCACTTCGTACACGGAGTAGACGTGAGGGGACGTATGCGCACTGAGCACCATGTGCTCGGCGATCTTCCGGCGCATGACGCTCATGGGCACGACCTGCTCGGACTCGCCCGGGCCATACACTGGTCCGGAAGGAGATCGCTGGCCCGCTGCAGCGGAGGGCTCCTGCGGCTGCGCCGCCCCTCCGGACTCGATGTAGCCGAGGATGTCCCGCTTCGTGACGCGGCCGCTGATTCCGGTGCCCTTTATCAGCCGGATATCGACGTGGTGCTCCTTCGCGATCCGGCGCACGAGCGGGGACGACCTCTGCCGGCGCACATCGTCGGCATCGTCCGGCTCTGAATGTGCTCCCTCGTCTTCACCACTCGCGTCCCGCGCATTGCTGACGGCGGGCTCGGGTTGCCCGACCGCGGCGGCCGGAAGGTCCGATCCGATTACCGCCACAACGCTGTTGACGGCGACCGTCTCCCCTTCCTTCACCCTGATGTCGGTGAGGACTCCCGCGGCGGGCGACGGGATTTCGGCATCGACCTTATCCGTCGAGATCTCGAACAGCGGCTCGTCGCGGTCAACCTGCTCCCCGACCTTCTTGATCCATCGGACGATGGTGCCTTCCGCGATCGACTCACCCATCTGGGGCATTACGACGTCGGGCATTGTGGGGCTCCGCTCAGGCAGCTATGCGTGAATCGCCGCTCCGTGGGCGGCGTGCGCAGCTTCGCCCACACCTTCCGACATTGTGGGATGCGCGTGAATGGTACGCACCAGTTCCTCGACGGTGCACTCGAGGCGGAGAGCGAGAGTGGCCTCCGCCACCAGTTCCGTTGCGCGCGCACCGATGATGTGCACCCCCAGAATCTCGTCGTACCTCTTCTCGGCCACGATCTTCACGAACCCTTCGGTTTCACCCGATATCCGGGCGCGCCCGAGAACACCCAGCTTGAAGGTGCCGACACGGACGTCGTAACCCTGCGCCTGGGCTTCCTTCTCGGTCAGGCCTACGCTTCCGATTTCCGGGTCGCAGTACGTGCAGCCCGGCACCTGGTTGTAGTCGATCGGCCGCGACTCGTGCCCCGCGATGCGCTCGGCGGCGGCGATCCCCTCGGCCGACGAGAGGTGGGCAAGCTGCGGGTGCCCGGGCTCGTCGAAGGTGATCACGTCACCAACGGCGGAGACCCCCGGGACGCTCGTGCGGAAGTCCTGCCCGACGTGAATGTATCCGCGCTCCATGCGGAGCCCGACATCCTCGGCACCGAGCCCGTCGGTGACAGGGCCGCGGCCTGTTGCGACGAGAAGGAGCTCCGCGGCCAGCTTCGTGGTCTTGCCGTCCGCAGTCTGCGCCTCGATGTCGACTCCCGCGGATCCCGCCTTCGCAGCGGTCACCCGGGCGCCGGTCAACACTTTGATCCCCTGCTTCTTGAAGGAGCGCTCGAGCTCGGTCGAAACGGCCTCGTCTTCCACCGGCACGATTCGCGGCAGCAGCTCGATAATGGTGACCTCGCTGCCGAACCGCCGGAAGATCGACCCGAACTCGACCCCCACGGCGCCGCTCCCCATGATGACGAGCGACTTCGGGATTTCCTTCAGGTTGATGGCTTCGTCGCTCGTGATGATGCGCCGGCGATCGATTTCGATACCAGGAACGCCCCTCGGCTGGGATCCGGTTGCAAGGATGATCTCTTTCCTGGCGAGGAGTGTGCCCTTGTCCCCCTCCACGACCTCGACGCGACCCTCCCCTGCAAGCCTGCCCGTGCCCTTGACCCAGGTAATCTTGTTCTTCTTGAAGAGCAGCTCGATCCCGCCGGTCAGCCCCTTGACGATCTTGTCCTTCCGGGCCTGCACCTGGTGCATGTCGAGGCCAATGGAGGCCTCGCCGAGAGTGAGCCCCCACTCCTGCCAGTCGCCGGCCACCTTCAGGGCGTGCGCGTGCTCGAGCAGCGCCTTGGTCGGTATGCACCCCCAGTTGAGGCACGTGCCTCCCAGCACGGGAGCACGTTCGACCACCGCGGTCCGCAGACCGAGCTGGGCGGCCCTGATGGCGGCCACATACCCGCCCGTGCCGGACCCGATGACGATCACGTCATATTCGTTGGCCATAGCGGAGCTACTGATCCCTTTTTCTGATCGAGGAGAGCGGAACGAAGGTGACGCTGGCGGGCTGGGGCGCCGCCGCGGGAGGGGGAGAGTCCGCCTCCACTTCCTCCGGATCGAGACGCGCGACCTGCGAGCGCAGGCGCGTGTAGTCGTAACGCAGTTCCCAGTACGACTGATTCAGTGCGT
Organism: Acidobacteriota bacterium; assembly: GCA_013697225.1. Taxonomy (GTDB): domain Bacteria; phylum Acidobacteriota; class Vicinamibacteria; order Vicinamibacterales; family 2-12-FULL-66-21; genus JACCXG01. The sequence continues at coordinate 643 of JACCXG010000012.1, read as the reverse complement.
CAAGTTTCCTGGACACCCGCCTGGCGATGCCCAGCGCGGCAAGCGCCACCAGCAGCGCCCCGCCTGCGAGAGTCCACACGACCACAACCGTCGTACCTTAGCAGGAGCCGCAAGGCCGACGCAAGAAGATGGGCTACAATCGGCCCTCCATGGCGGCTGCCAAGACGGTCCTCATCTGTGATGACGACCAGGGAATGCGCGACACGATCGCGTCCATTCTCAAGCGCGACTACAACGTACTGACCGTGCCGAGCGGCGAAGCTGCTCTTGCTCTCCTCAAGCAGGAGGACGTGGACCTCGTTCTGCTGGACGTGAAGCTGCCCGGCATCAGCGGCTTCGACGTGCTCCGCATCGTCCGGGAGAACTACAACCTGATCGAGTGCATCATGATTTCCGCCATCAGCGAGATCGAGACCGCTGTGCAGGCGATGAAGCACGGAGCCTACCACTACGTCACGAAGAACTTCGATTACGACGAGCTGCGATCGCTCGTGCGCAACGCGTGCGAGCGGCAGGACCTTAATCGCCAGGTGATTACCCTCAGCGCCCAGGTGGCGGAGAATGGCCAGCGGGAGTTCCTGATCGGGCCGAACAGGAAGATCCGGGACATCGTCGATCTCGTGCACAAGGTGGCGCGGCTGCC
>JACCXG010000011.1 GCA_013697225.1 Acidobacteriota bacterium | reverse complement strand
GGGAACATCGACGCGATGACCATCGCGCACGTGCCGACGATGAGCCAGCGGTGCGACATCGAGAAGGCCAGCATCCGTGTGTAGGCGTTGTCGATGTGACGGTAGAAGCCCCGCCGGGAATCGTCGGAGGGCTGATGCCCGGCAGGCTGGTGCTTCGGCTTGATCCACCGCGCGGCAAGCATCGGCGTCAGCGTGAACGACACGATCAGGCTGATCGCGATGGCCGCGGCCGACGTGAGGCCGAACGACGACATGAAGCGCCCGACCATCCCGCCGAGGAAGCCGACAGGGATGAACACGGCCAGCAGCGACAGCGTCGTGGCCGTGACGGCGAGCCCGATCTCCTTCGTCCCCTCCACGGCGGCCTGCATCGGGTGCATGCCCTTCTCTTCCACGAAGCGGTAGATGTTCTCCAGCACCACGATCGCATCGTCTATGACGATCCCGACCATGAGGGTGAGGGCGAGCATGGTCATCTGGTTCAGCGTGAACCCGAGCAGCGCCATGACGCCAAAGGCGCCGATGATGGAGGTGGGGATCGCCAGGCCCGCGATGATGGTCGAGCGGAAGTTGCGCAGGAAGACCAGCACGATGATCGCGGCAAAGATTCCGCCGAGGACGAGGTGTTCCTCGATGGCATGCAGGGAGGCGCGGATGAACTCGGAGTCGTCCCGCACCAGCCGGACCTCGAAGTTCGGCGGCAGCGTTTCCTGGATCTCGGCCATGCGCGCCTTGATGGCGTCGGCAAGGGCGACGGTGTTCACGCCGCTCTGCTTCCGCACGGCAATGGTGACAGCCGGCTTGCCGTTGAGGATGGAGACCGAGGTTGGATCCTGCCCTGTGTCCTCGACCGTGCCGATGTCGCGGATGCGGATGGGAACGTTGTTCCGTGTGGCGACCACCACGTCGGCAAATTCCTGCGGCCGTGTGAGCCTGCCGACCGTGCGGACCGACAGCTCCCGCTCCCCCTGCTCGAGCCGCCCGCCGGGCAGCTCGAGGTTCTGCGCCCGGAGCGCCGCGGCAACGTCCGTCGTGGAAAGGGCGTAGCCGTTCAGCCGATCGGGATCGATCTTTATCTGGAGCTGGCGCCTGCGTGACCCGTACATGATCACTTCGCCCACGCCGTTGACGGACTCGATCCGCTTCTGAACGTTCTGCTCCAGGTAGCTCGTGAGCTCCACCGCGTTCATCGGCGCCGAAATGGAGAACATGATGATCGGCGTGGCGTCGGGGTCCTGCTTCTGGACGACCGGCGGGTCAGCCGTCTCCGGCAGGTTCCGGATGACCGGGTCCACCTTGGCCCGGACTTCCTGCGCCGCGATGTCGGGGTTCTTCGACAGGTCGAACGTGATGGTGACGCGCGACAGGCCTTCGCTCGACGTCGAGCGCAGCTCGTCGATCCCGGCTACCGTATTGACGGCCGCCTCGATCCGCTCCGTGATCTCCTTCTCGATGCTCTCCGGGGTGGCGCCGCGATTGGTGGTGGTCACCGATACCACCGGGGTTTCGATGCGGGGATACCGGTCGACACCCAGCTGAAAGAAAGTCACCCCGCCGATCACCACGATCGCGGCAACGAGCATCGAGGCGAAGACCGGACGGCGGACGCAGATTTCCGCGAGTTTCTGCATGGACTACGGCTCCTGACGCGTGGCCGCGGCGATCGACACCGGCGCTCCGTCGTAAAGGTCGGCGAGATTCGTGACCGCCACCCGTTCCCCTTCCTGGATCCCGGACAGGATCTTCACGCTGCCCCGCTCGGGTTGCCGGGAGCCGAGCTGCACGACCCGGAGCCTTGCACGGTTCTCCGGATCGACGACGAACACGCGGTAGGAATTCGTGTTCACGTCCTCCACGACGGCCCGGTCGGGCACGAGGACGGCGCGCTCCGTGCGCCCCTGATCCACGCTGGCTACGGCGAACATGCCCGGCTTGAGCACCGCGCCGGGGTTGGGCACCCGCGCCTCGACGAGAAACGAGCGCGACTCGGCGACGATGGCCGGGTTGAGGGCCGTGATCTTCCCCTCGAAGACCTGGTCGGGGTAGGCATCGACCCTGGCGGCAACGCCCTGGCCGACCTTGATGCTGGACGCCTGTACCGCAGGGATCGTCAACTGCAGGCGCAGAGGATCCACGCGTACGAGCGTGACGACGGCCGTGGATGGCTGGACGTATTCCCCGAGCGACACACGGCGGATGCTGATGTAGCCGGAAAAGGGGGCAGCGACAACGACGTCGGCCACTGCCTTCTCGGCCAGGGCCAGCTGCGCCTGTGCCTCGGCAAGCGAGGCGCGGGCTACGTGCACGCCGGCAACGGTCGTTTCGGCCTGCGTCTGTGCCTCGTCGGCAACCGTCTGGGGGACGAGCCCGTT
>JACCXG010000599.1 GCA_013697225.1 Acidobacteriota bacterium | reverse complement strand
CGCGCGTGGAGCGTTGCCCCCGCGCCCGTGCAGCGTCAGGCCCGACGTGCTCGAGCCGGAACGTTCCGAACGCCCCGGGTGCGGTGGGCGGCAGCCATTTCCGCCAGCGAGAGCGCGCCGCAGAGGGCATTGAGTCCTCCAGCGAACCAGAGCAGGACGCCCCCCCCAGGGGTGCCGGCCAGGTCACATGGTCGGCCGCACACCGCGGCACGTCGGGGGACCGCCCGATATCGGGCATCACGCCGCGGGGTGCGTTCAGCGGGTCAGGGCGATCCGCCAGTTGACGTCCACGCGACCGCGTATGCCATCCTGCGGCGTGGAAATGGAGCGGACACCGAACCCGCGGGCGTGGCAGTCGAGGTTCTTCGAGAGCCCGTAGCGGCCGCTCACCTCGTGCCCCCGCAGGTCGCTCGCGTCCGTCTGCGTCGCGGACCAGAACAGCTCGTTCTACGTCCAGAAGGAAAACTCGTTGCGGCCGATCCAGGACTCAAACGGGCCGGCCGCGTGCTGCAGCAGGAACCTGTCGGGAACGCCCCGAAGCGGATCGGCGCTGCCGCCGCTGAAATCGACGAACGTGAGGTGTGGTGACTGCTGGCTGAGCAGCGAGCCGGTCCGGAGGCGGCCAATCAGGAGCAGCGAAGGAGACGCGCGTGCCATCCTCGCGCGTGGAGTCGACGTCCGACTCGAAGCGGCCGCGCAGATCGACGCTGACGGCGATCGGCGGCGCTCCCGGCGCCTGGGCAGCAGCCGGCGCTCCGCACGCCAGCGAGACCGACAGGAGCAGCAGCGCGAGCTTCATGAGGTCACCCCGCATCCGAGGCACGTCTGCTCGTGTGCGGCGGGAGCTGTCTGCCGGGATGGCGCGGGCCGGCGGTTCCGGCTCAGCGCGGCCCGGCGAGCTCGAGCAGGCGCCTGCGGACCGCGTCGGACCAGCCGGCGAAGATCTCGCGCACCACGCCTTCTTCGTCGAGAAGCAGCGACATGGGAACGGTCAGCTCCTCGGTGGCGTAGAGCGCCTCGATGGCCGGCACACCGCCGAGCGCAATTGCGTACGTCGCCCCGGTGCGGCGGAGGAACGCGCCGATGTCCGCGCCGGCGTCGGTGTCCACGTTGAGGCCGATCACGTCGATCCCGCCGGCTGCCAGCACGCCGCGCAGATCTTCCAGCTCCCGCATCTCCTTCAGGCACGGGCCGCACCAGGTAGCCCACACATTGACGAGCGTGCGGCGTCCAGGCTTCCGCAGCGAGTCGAACCGGACGGTCGTCTCCTGCTCCAGGGTGCCGACCGACAGCGCCGGGAGCCGGTCGCCGCGCTGCACCGCCAGGGCGCGCGCCGCGACCGCGTCGTTGCCGAGCGGATCGGGCAGGCGGCCCTTCGTCAACTTCAGCGGCACGGCCCGACCGCCGCCGGGCCGCACCAGCAGCGTCGTGCCGGAGGCGAACGGCCCCTCGAAGCGCTCGACCGTGGCGTCCGGCCACGTAACCTCCAGCACCTGGAGCGAGGCGGCCGCACCCAGGCCGAAGAGCAGCCTCGGGTCGTGCTGCGAGAGGTACCCCGATCCGCCGCTCTTGATCTTCGTGAGCACGCGCTCGCCGAGCCGCGCGCGCACGACCGTCCCAAAGGCGTCGCGGCCGTACCGCTCCCCGCCGTCTACCACCACCCGCACCGAGTGGCCGTCCTGGCCGACGTTGTTGCGGAACAGCTGGTGCGCCTCTCCCTGGATGTTCGTGATGAACACGTCGAGGTCGCCGTCGTTGTCGAAGTCCGCGAACACCCCCGCGCGTCCGTCGAGCACCGAGTCGATGCCCGACACGCCGGAGATGTCGAGGAAGCTCCGGCCTTCGACCCCGAGGAACAGCGGGTTGCGCTCGTAGCCGCTGAAGGAGAAGCCCTCGCCGAACATCAGCTGCGCCTGGTCCTGCCTCAACGATCCTTTGCCCGATTCCGTGTCATGCGTCACGACCTGACGCCAGAACTGGCTTCAAGTATCCTTCATCGACTTGCCCGAAATGAAGCCGTTCGGGCTGTAGAGGTCCTCGACGCCGTCGTTGTCGAAGTCGATGAAGCCTCCTCCCCAGGCCCACTGCCCCGGAAGGCCGCCGACCGCGCTGGTCACGTCCTCGAACATGCCGTTGCCGAGGTTCCTGTACAGGTTGTTGCCCGAGGCCAGCTTCTTCAGCGGGTTGTTGCCAGGGTCGGCGTCGGGGAAGAGCCGCCCGAGAATCCGGTTGCCGGCCGTGGACGACATGTTCGTGACGTGCAGATCGAGGTGGCCGTCGTTATCGTAGTCGCCGAAGGCCACGCCCATTCCGTAGCCCGTGTCGAGCACGCCACGCTCACGCGCCTCGTCGCGGAACCGCTCGCCGTTGTGGACGAAGAACGCGTTCTCGCCGAAGTCGTTCGCCACGTACAGGTCGGGACGGCCGTCCCCCGTCACGTCCGCGAAGCCGGCGGCGTAGCTCCACCGGGAGTCGTTCACGCCCCATGCCGCGGCCCGCTCGCGGTACGTGCCGTCCGGCTGCGAGACGAAGAGCAGGTTGGGCGTCCCGTTGGTCGCGGCGGTCCACGAGTTCGGCGTCACCCGGCCGTAGTGGTTGTACGAGCTCACGTAGATGTCGGGGCGGCCGTCGCCGTTGACGTCGGCGGCCGCCGCGCTGAAGCCCACGGCGTTCACCGCCACCCGCATCTCGAGCGACACGTCCTGGAAGCGCAGCACGCCGTCCGGGATCAGGCGGTTCTCGAGCAGCACCTGCTGTCCCACTGTTGCGATGAAGACGTCGAGGTCTCCATCGTTGTCGTAATCGAGGAACAGCGGCCCGGTCCCGCTCGCCAGCTGGCCGATGCCCGACCCGGCGGACGCCTCGCGGAAGCCGCCGCTGCCGTCATTCAGATAAAGGACGTTACGGCCGCCGGTGGTCACGAGCAGATCGATCCACCCGTCCCCGTCGACGTCGGCTGCCGCCGCGCCGTTCCACGCAAAGCCGCTGTTCTGGGGGGTGCCGTAGGCGGGCAGCCGGCGCGCGACGCCAGCGGGCACGGACACCTCGGAGAAGAGATCCTGCGAGGATACGACAGAGCTCACGGAGGGCTGCTGCACGGCGGTGATGTGCCACGGACCGCCGGGCGGATAGAGAACCGCCGCCTCGAACGTGCCGCGCAGCCACTCCCGCTGCCCCTCCGAGTTGCGGCCCACGAGCCAGAAGCCGATCCGCGCGTCCCCGCGCGCGCCCGGCACGGCGGTCGGCATGCTCGCCCCCTTCACCGCCTGCGCGGCGTCGTCGAACGTGGCCCCCCGGACCTTGAACCGGACGTCCTCCACCTCGGCGAGCCGATCGAGCAGCTGCTCCCAGTCGGCGAGCACGGCGTCGCGCCGCACCGCGGACGTGCCACGGCCCGGCGGCGCGTCCCACGTCCGGTTCGAGATCCACTTGACGGCGGGCTGCAGCGGGCCGGGAGCGGAGGGCAGCGGCGCCGCCGTCACCGTCTCGCTGAAGTACTTTCCCATGCGTGCCGTGTCGCGGTCGCGGACGGCCACCGAGAAATCCAGCATGTCGTTGGCGAGGGACTCGGACAGGTCCTCGATCACCTCGAGACGCGCGGGGTCAGCCCGCTGCGGCGACTGCGCACCAAGCGGCGGCAGGCCGGCGAGGGCAAGCAGCAGGAGTGCCGGGAGGATCCGGGTAGGGAGAAGACGGGACGGGGCTCCACGCCCGTCGGGACGAACGGTGTTACGCATGATTGGCTTACTCCCGGCGCGGCCGTGCCGCCGCCGTCCTGCGAATCTCGACCGGAAGCACGAGACTCTCCGTCTTGGGACGGAGGCACAGCGTGTCGCTGCACACCTGGTAGCGGACCTGCACGGTCAGCGGCGCCTTGTCAGCAGCCGCGCCCTCCTCCACCCGAACGGGCACGACGAACTCAACCGTGTTCGCGTGCCTGGCCGTCTCGATCTCGAACGCCGCATCCCACCCGCGCACCGGTTCCGGTCCGGTCACGGGTCCGGCAAGCGCGAACGGCTGCCCCTCGGGCACGGTGAACCGTAGTGGGGTCGGACCACCGGCCGGCTGGGCCATCCCGTAGACGTACCAGCCCCGTTCCACCACAGCGCGCGCGGTGACCTCGACCACCTGCCCCGGCGCGACGACGCGCCGCGGGTCGGCCAGAGCCACGCTCCAGGTAATCGCGGCAGGCGGGGCCTGCTGCGCCGCAGAGGCGAGGCCGCCCAGCAGGGCGATCAGCAATATGCCCACGGTGTGCGCACGGATGTGATGAAACATTGTCACGGGCAGCTCGGTGGCCGCCGGCTGTCTCCCGGATCTAGGTTCCCGATCGCACGCTCTGTCGCCGAACGGCCGCGATTGTCACGTGCACCAGCGCGAAGCTCGGCCTGGCCCGATCCTGTTGTCTCGGCGAGGGGGCAGTCGGTTCGAATTTCGCTCCACACTACTTGAAGGTACCAGAACCCGCTGATTGATGGGAGGCACAACCTGGAGCAGCATGGAGGGTCTGGCGCCGCCAACGGCAGGTTACCGGACGTCTGTACATATAATCTGGCACCTGTGCGAAGACTTCTGATTGTTCTGATTCTCCTGCCTGTCGCGCTCTCGGCGCAGTCGCGCGCACGGAACGTCATTCTCTTCGTGGCGGACGCGGGCGGGATCTCGACGCTCGCCGCGGCGAGCCTGCACGGCTACGGGGCGCCCCGGCGGCTCTTCATCCAGCGGATGCCGCACATCGGGCTCTCGGCCACCACGACGGCGTCCCAGATCGTCAGCGACTCGGCCGCAGGCATGACGGCAATCGTCACGGGGGAGCGCACGCACAACGGTGTCGTCGCGCAATCGGCGGGCGCGGTTCGCGGCAAGATCGACGGCGAACCGCTCAAGACCATTCTGGAATATGCCGAAGAGCGGGGGCTCTCGACGGGCATCATCACCAACGACTCGCCGGCCGGCGCGACGCCGGCGGCGCTGTATGCCAAGGCGAACAACCGGTCGCTGACAGCCGTGATCTTCCAGCAGCTCTTTGCACCTCGATTCGGCGACGGCGTCGACGTGGTGATTGCCGGCGGCCGCGGCACCGTCGCCAAGGCGCTGGCCGAGGCCGGCCTCGAGCTCGAATCGCTCGGCCGCGACAGCGGTCGGCCGGTCCTCGGCTCCCTCTCCGAGATTCCTGCCGGCGCAACCCGCGCCCTCACCCTCCACGAGTCGGGCGACTTCGATCTGGACAGCGCCATCGACTTGGCCGTCGGGATGCTCTCGCGGAACCGCCGCGGGTACTTCCTCATGGTCGAGTGGGACGCGCACACCGATTCGATCCGGCGCGGCCTGGATCGCATGGTCGCCCTCGATCGTGCCATCGAGCGGCGCGCGAAGCTCGCCGGCCGGGAAACGCTGCTCGTGTTCACCGCCGACCACTCGTTTGACATCCAGCTGCGGGGAGGCCTGCTCGGACAGCCGCTCCTCGAGGGCCTGGAGAAAGCGGAAGAGGAGAATCCGAAGGGGCCGATCCGCATTCCCGCGGTGCGGATGGACAGCGGTCACACGGGTGAGGAAGTGCTCGTCGCAGCGCGGGGCCCGGGCGCCGAACGCGTGCGCGGCTACATGGCGAACACGGACATCTTCCGGGTGATGATGGCGGCCTACGGATGGCCGCTGCCGAAGAGCACGCCGGCACGGGGAAAGACGCCGCCCTGAGCCGAGCATCCGGAAACGCGCTGCTCCTCGACCGCGGCGGCGTGGACCGACGAGGAGAGTCACGCATGGATACCCACCTCCATGGATCGGCTCGCGGTCACCGGTCCATCGGCACACCGTGTGACGGAGTGACCTGGCGCGCCCCTGCCGTCAAGAGACCGAACGGGGCCCGATTGGTACCGGCGATGCTCGGGCTGCTGATGGTCGGCGCCGCGATCGGCGGGGCGTCTGGCTGGACGCTGGCGCAGGAGCGCGAGCAGGATCCGCCAATGGGGCCCGCGATCTTCGTCGGCGACACCGCGCTGAAGCCCTACGACCCCACGCCCGCGCTCGTCACGCGCGAGACCCGCGTGGAGAAGGCGAAGTTCCCCGCGACGGACATCCACGCCCATTGGCCGGCGAGCGTCGACCCGGCGGCGCTGCTGAAGGCCATGGACGACCTCGGCGTGGAGCGGTCGGTGAACCTGAGCGGCGGCTTCGGCGCGCAGCTCGATCGCATGCTCTCTCGGTACCACGAGGGGGCGCCGGGACGGCTGGTCATCTTCGCCAACCTCGACCTCAGCCGCATCGACGAGCCAACCTTCGCGGCCGATCACGTCCAAATGCTCGAACGCACGAAGACGACGGGCATGGCCGGACTGAAAATCTTCAAGAACCTCGGGTTGACCGTCACCGATCGTACCGGGCGCGTGGTGCCCGTTGACGACCCGCGCCTGGATCCGATCTGGGCCGCGTGCGGGCGCCTGCGCATCCCGGTGCTGATCCACTCTGCCGATCCGGTGGCGTTCTTCGGACCCATCGACGAGAGGAACGAGCGCTGGCTGCAGCTGCAGCGGCACCCGGACTGGAGCTTCCACGGGCCGCAGTTCCCCGCGCGCGAGGAAGTACTCGCGCAGCGGGACCGCGTGATCGCGCGCCACCCGCAGACGACGTTCATCGGCGCGCATCTCGGCGACAACGCGGAGGATCTTGCCGCGCTGGCGGGGCGCCTGGAGCGCTACCCCAACTTCGTGGTGGACCTCTCCGCACGCGAGGCCGAACTCGGACGACAACCCTACACCGCGCGACGCTTCCTGATCCGCTGGCAGGATCGCGTGCTCTTCGGCACCGATCGCTACCCCGGACGCGAGGATCAGCCGCGCCACCGCCTCTATTACCGCCTGCTCGAGACCGACGATGAGTACTTCAAGTACTACGACCACCCGTTCCCGCCGACGGGGGAGTGGCGCGTGCACGGCCTGTACTTGCCCGATGCTGTGCTGAAGAAGATCTACCAGTCGAATGCGGACCGGGTGCTCGGGTGGCGCGTCCGCGACCGCCGCCCTGAATGAGCCGCTCCTGCAGCGGTGGGTGTGGATCCGTTCCCCTTGTCGGGGGAGCGGCCCGTCAACGTCGCTCACCGGGAGCTGACGGTAGCAGGGGCTTTCTAACGTCGAGATGATGAACTTCACGGCCAGTAGAATACTGGGCGTGTCGTTCAGTGGTGCGGAAGAGAGGATTTGAACCATCCGGCGAGCCTCAGGTCAAGAATTTAACGGGAAACACGTCGCATCAACCCCACGAAATCAATCGAAACGTCGCGAGCAGGTACAAAACAGGTACATCGTCCGAGGACTGAACGCACGCTGCCGCCTGGTCAAGAGACGTAGGGCAGCCGCGCGGACCTCGCTCGAGCCGAGTGACCAACGGCACCTCAGCGGGGAGAGGGTCCCAAGCGGACCTGCGACCAGATCGCG
>JACCXG010000570.1 GCA_013697225.1 Acidobacteriota bacterium | reverse complement strand
GCCCCGGCAGGAGACCCGGCGCCTGCAGCCCCGCCAGGGGAGGTGCCGGTTGTCGGGCGAGCCGGCGGGGTCGGAAGGGCGGCGGAGTCGCTTGGAATCGCCGGCGGGCCCGTGTCCTTTCCGAAGGCTCCGGCGAGCGCGTCCATGAAGCTCCGCCGCGGGTGGAGCGGGCAGACGGCGGACGGCTGGGTTCCCCGCACGAAATATTCCGTGTAAATCATCGACCGTGATTCGACCGAACCATCCCGGGAGACCACGTCCACCCCGTCACAGCCGTCGTTCGGGAGCAGGCCCGACAGGCGGCAGACGTTGGTGCCGGCGATGTCGGAGGGGCGTGCGATCCATTCCGGCTTGTGCCCCTTCGTTGCCACCTTCATGAAGTTCGCCCACGTGGGGACGGCAACCTCGCCGGCATAGCCGCCACGGATGATGGTCTTCGGCTGGTCGAATCCAATCCAGACGCCGGTCACGACCTGAGGGGTGAACCCCACGAACCAGGCATCCACGTAGTCGTTGGTCGTGCCGGTCTTCCCTGCCGCCGGAAGGGTGAACCCCGCCTGCCGGGCCCGGTAGGCCGTCCCCGAATTGATGACGTCTGCCAGCATGCTGGCCATCAGGAACGCCGTCGACTCGCTTATCGCGCGAGTCGCCGTGCCCTCGTCCTCGAACAGGACGTTTCCTTCGTTGTCGTCCACGCGCCGGATCATCAGGGGCCGTCGGACGATGCCCCCATTGGCAAATGCGCCGTAGGCCCCGGTCAGCGCGATGAGGCTCACGTCGCCCGCTCCGAGGGCGAGTGACGGCACGCTCGGAGGGGTGCCGACGTTCAGCTTCTCGGCATAATCGACTGCGCGGGGGATGCCGATCGTGTTCAGCAGTTGGACGGCCGCGCGGTTGCTCGAGGTGCGGAGCGCGGTGCGCAGCGTCATGGCCGGCTCGGTGGAGTGTTCGTCTTCCGGCACCCAGTCGCCCTGCGGCGTCAAAGTGGGATCGTTCAGGCCGGTGATCATCGACGCCGGGGAGTGACCGGCTTCGAGTGCCGCGGCAAACACGAACGGTTTGAAGGCGGAACCGGATTGCCGCTTGGCCTGCACCGCGCGATTGAAGCGGCTCTCGTTGAAGTCACGTCCACCCACCATGGCCCGCACATGCCCTGTTGCCGGATCGAGCGACACAAGGGCCCCCTGCAGGTAACCGGGAGACTGCCCCTCTTCGATCTTGGGGTGCTTTGCGCGCGTCACCTGATCGAATCCGCGGCGGCCTTCGATCTGTGCGAGTCCCTGCTCCACCAGCTTTTCCGCCTGCTGCTGGAGATCGGCATCCATCGTGGTGTATACGCGCAGCCCTCCCTGATACACCCGCTGCCACCCGAAGCGGTCGACCAGTTCACGCCGGACGTGCTCCTTGAAATACAGGCCGGAGCTCTCACGCACCTCCAGGCCGTTCTTCAAGTCCACCTTGGCATTCCGGGCGCGCTCCGCTGTGTCCGCATCGATGGCCCCCGAGTTCACCATTGTGTGCAGAACGACGGATCGGCGGGCCAGGGCCCGCTCGAGATTGACGGTCGGCGCATAGGAGGAGGGGGACTGGATAAGGCCGGCAAGCAGCGCCCCCTCGTCCACGTCCAGATCGCTGGCGCTCTTCCCGAAATACCCCCGCGACGCGGCCTCCACCCCGTACAGCCCTTCACCGAAATACACCTTGTTGAGATACATCTCCAGGATCTGTTCCTTGGTGTACTCACCTTCGATGTAGCCCGCGAGGACGGCTTCCTTCAGTTTGCGGCTGAAAGTCTTGTCCCGGGTCAAGAAGCTCTGCCGGGCGAGCTGCTGGGTAATGGTGCTCCCCCCTTCCGCCCGGCGCCCGGCCTCGATGTTACGCATCGCCGCAGCCGCCACCCGGATGGCGTCCACCCCCCCGTGGTCGTAAAAGCGCTGATCTTCGACCGAAATCACCGCTTTGATGAGGTTGGGCGACATCTGGGACAACGGAATCTCGATCCGCTGCTCCTTGAAGATGGTGAAGACGGGCTTGTCCGAGGCGTCGAAAATCGTCGTGGACTGCGCCATGTCGCCGATTCCGGCGATGGTGTCCCGCTTGGGCAGGCCTGTGGTGATCTCCCAGCTGAACCATGCCACGAACCCGGCGGCGAGAAAGGCCACCACCGCGAGCGTCCCTACCAGGAGGGAAAGCACCGCCGGACGGCCGGCCAGGAATTTCGGGGGAAGCGTGATCGAGGGGCGAAAATGCACAGAGTCTCCGACGCAAGATGCGCGCCGTCCAGGTTGTTCGAAACCAGGGCGCGCCTGAGTGGACGCGACTCCGGTAGCGTACCCCTTTTCGAGGCCGCGACGCCGCACGGAGGTCGCAATGCCGGCGTACGTCCCCCAGAAGGCGGGGCCAGCGGGCTCGCTGGAGTTATCGGCGCTCAGCGCCGGATGCGCAAGGGGATGAACGTCTCGACACGTTCAGAGGGACTTCTCGCGGCGATTGCAATGAGGAACTCCCCGGTGGCAAGACTGCTGAGAGGCAAATCGAGCACGT
>JACCXG010000560.1 GCA_013697225.1 Acidobacteriota bacterium | reverse complement strand
GGTGGGGCCCCACGACAACACGAGAACAGCCCGGCGAAGCCGCGAGGAACAAGTCGTGGGGGTGGCACCAGACCGAGCGCGTCTGAAACCGGATCGCTCTCCGAACTCCCCCGAGCGCCAGAGCCGCGAGGAACGGGTCGTGGGGGTGGGGCCCCACGACAACAAGCAAACAGCGCGGCGAAGCCGCGAGGGACCGGTCGTGGGGGTGGCACCAGACCGAGCGCGGCTGAAACCGGATCGCTCTCCGAACTCCCCCGAGCGGCGAAGCCGCGAGGGACGGGTCGTGGGGGTGGGGCCACACGACAAACAAAGAAATGACTCGCGAGCGCTTCACCCAGCTCGTCGAAGAGGCCCTGCGCGAGATTCCCCGGCGCTTCCGCGACGAAATGAAAAACGTCGCCGTCGTCGTGGAGGACGAGCCTCCGCCGGAGATTCTTGAGGAGATGGAGATCCCTCCCGACGACACGCTGTTCGGGCTGTATCAGGGAACGCCGCTTCCGGAGCGGAGCTGGAGCTACGGCAACGCGCTGCCCGACCGCATCTCCATCTACCTCGGTCCGATTGTCGAGGCGTGCGCGGATGACGACGAGGTGCGCGATTGCGTGGCGGAGACCGTCATCCACGAGTTCGGTCACTACTTCGGCATGAGCGAAGAAGAGATCGAGGAGATCGAGGAGAAGTACTGGCGCGGCGAGTCCCTGGACGACGTGTAGGCGTGTCCGCTTCAGGAGCTGCGGGAGCCGAGGGCCGATGATCCGTACGAGGAAGCGCTTCGGCCAGCATCTGCTCGAGGCCGCGTGGGCCGACAAGCTTGTGTCGGCAATCGACCCGCAGGCCGGCGATCGGTTCATCGAGATTGGTCCTGGGACCGGGGCGCTGACCCTGCGGCTCGCCCCACGGGCCGCGCACCTGACGGCTGTCGAGATCGACCGGGATATGGCGGCGGGGCTCCGCCCTGACCTTCCGGGGAACGTGGCGCTCGTCGAAGGGGATTTCCTGGAGTCCGACCTGGCGGCCCTCGTGGGGGACCTCCCGGTTCGGGTGGCCGGCAATCTGCCCTACAACGTGTCGTCCCCGATCCTGTTCAAGCTGACGTCGGCGTACCGCGAGGGGATTCCGCTGAGGGACGCCACGGTCATGCTCCAGCGCGAGGTGGCCGAACGTCTGGAGGCGGCGCCCGGGAGTCGCGACTACGGGGTGCTGTCGATCTCGATAGGATTGTACGCGGACGTGACGAGGCTGCTGTCACTGCCACCAGGTGCCTTCCGGCCGCCGCCAAAGGTTCACTCCGCGGTGGTCCGGCTGGCCTTCCGGCCTCCTGCCGTGTCGATTGCCGACGAGCGGCTGTTCGAGCGGATGGTCCGCTCCCTGTTCACGCAGCGCCGGAAGACCATCGCCAACGCGCTGGCGCCGTTCGCGACCTCGCGCCGGCTGGAGCCCCGGGCTGCGCTGCGTGAAGCCGGCGTCGATCCCCGACGGCGGGCGGAAACGCTGCGACTCGCAGAGCTGGCACGGCTTGCCGACTACTTTACGGAGCGGACCGCGTGATTTCATGATGCAGCCCGGCTGGCGGCGTGCTATCGTTCTTCGCACGCTTCGGCCTTCCGTCCCAGCGGATTGCGCGAGCAGCACGGTGGTTTCCGCGGCTCCCCGCCGCACGCGACGCGGCGCCATCCGCCTGGATGGTCTGCCGGTTCGTACCGTGTTCGACACCCGGGCCCGGTCTCCATGCTGGTCATTCATTTCCGATGCACACGTTCGAGGCGGATGCCGACAAGGACAGCGGCCCACACATGATTGCTGCAGATTCGCCGACCGCCCCTCAGCCCCCTCTCGAGATCATCCCCCTCGGCGGGGTTGGCGAGTTCGGGATGAACATGATGATCATCTCCTGCGGGGAGACCGCGATCCTTGTCGATGCCGGGGTGAGCTTTCCCGAGCCGGAGCTGCTGGGGGTCGACCTGATCATCCCGGATTTCCGTCCACTGGAAGCGTTCACCATCTCCGCCCTCGTGCTGACACACGGCCACGAGGACCACATCGGCGCCGTGGCCCACGTGCTGCCCCACGTCAAAGGGCCGGTGTACGGGACGGCTTTCACCCTGGCGCTCGTCGAGAAGCGGCTCGATGAGGCGGACCAGGAGACCCGGGCCAGGCTGGTGCGTGTGAAGCCGCGGGAGCGCATCACGGTCGGATCGTTTTCGATCGAGTTCCTGCGGGTGACGCACAGCATGCCGGACTGCGTCGCGCTTGCCATCAGGACGCCGCGCGGCATCGTGGTGCACACCGGGGACTTCAAGATCGACCAGACCCCGCTCGACGGCGAACACGTCGATTTCCACGGCTTTGCGGAGCTCGGCACCGAGGGTGTGCTCGTGCTGCTCGCCGACAGTACCAACATCGAACGGCGTGGCTTCAGCGGCTCGGAGCTGGAGGTGGTGGACGGCTTCGAGGAGATTTTCACCGGCGCAACCGGCAAGATCGCGGTCGCCATCTTTGCCTCGAGCATCTATCGCATGCAGATCCTTGTCGACCTGGCGGCCCGATTCGACCGGCGCGTTGCGTTCGTCGGCCGCGGGGCCGTTGACAACGCGGAGATTGCCCAGCGGCTCGGCTATCTGAGGATCCCGGCAGGTGTCCAGATGCGCGACAGCGACGTGCGGTCGCTTCCCGCAAAGGAGGTCGTCTGCATCTGCACGGGCTCGCAGGGGGAGCCCCAGGCGGCGCTTTCGCGGATTGCCATAGACGATCACCGCCACGTCCGGCTCGAGCCGGAGGACGTCGTCGTATTTTCAGCCCGTGAGATTCCGGGCAACGAAAAGGCGATCGGGCGGGTGATGAACCATGTAACCCGGCGGGGGGCGGACGTCGTGCACGAGGGCATCAAACATGTCCACGTTTCCGGACACGGGAGTGAGGAAGAGCTCAAGCTCATGCTCTCCCTGATCAGGCCGCGCTTCTTCGTGCCGATACATGGGGAGTACCGTCAGCTCTCGAGGCATGCCAGGGTGGCCGGCCGGGTGTCGGCGGCCACAAGGGTGGTGCTGGCGGAGAACGGAGACCTCATCCGTTTCGACGACGATGGGGGGCGGGTGGCTGGACGGGTGCCCGCCGGCCGGATCCTGATCGACGGCACCCGGAGCGGCGAGGTCGGGGACGAGGTGCTCCGGGATCGCCGCCATCTCGCAGGCGACGGCCTGGTCGTACCGGTCGTCGTGATCGGCAGGCAGTCGGGAACGCTGGAGGAGACACCTGATGTCATTACCCGGGGATTCGTGCTCGACGCGCGGACGGAGGCCCTGTTGAAGGAGATCCCCTCCCTGCTGGCGTCGGCGCTCGACAGCGCGAGCGCCGAGGAGCGCACCGATCCGGGCTTGATCAAGGAGCGGATCCGCGTCGAATTGCAACGTTTCTTCCGGAAGCGCTCCGGCCTCCGGCCGCTGGTGCTCCCCGTGATCATGGAAATCTGACGTGGCAGGCTCGGTGATCTCCCGGCGGCTGAGCGAGGTTGTCGGCGTGGCGCTCTTTGCGCTCTCGCTGATCTGGCTCATTGCGCTCGTCAGCTACAGCGCCTCCGATCCGGTCTGGTTCTTCAACACGGGGGCGGATCTCCGGCCCGCGAATTTTGCCGGCCGCATCGGGGCGTTCCTGGCCGAGTTCTCGTACCAGGTCCTCGGGTACGCCTCGTTCCTCGTGCCTGTCGTCATCGCGGTCGTCGGCTGGCACTACTTCTGGTGCCGCATTCTCGACGCCCCGTCCACGAAGGCGTTCGGGGCGATCCTGCTCTGCTGCTGTACCGCCGCCTTCCTGGCGCTCGCCTTCGGCAGTGCGGAGGTGGACGGGAAGGAGGTCCACGCCGGGGGGTATCTGGGCGCCACCCTTGCGGGCACGCTCGCCGAGTATCTCAACAGGACCGGCTCCATCATTTTGATTCTCACGCTGCTGTTCCTCGCGATCATCCTGTCGACCCAGTTCTCGTTCGGGCGGCTGTTCGAGGCCATCGGGACCACCATCGCGGACCAGTGGGCGGCTGCGCTTGGTGCGTTGCGCGCCCGGCGGGACGAGCGCCAGCGCGAGAAGCAACGCCGCGACGTGCTGAAGAAGCACATGGACAAGCAGACCCGCGAGGGGCGGCCCGCCATTGCCGGCGGACCACCACAGTCTGGCAGGGAGTCGAAAGAGGACCTGGACCCGGCGGCCGTGGCCGCACGCGCCAGGGCACGGCTTACCGCCGTCCGCGAGCCGGAAGAGGCCGCGCCAAAACCCTCCCGAACGGCCGCTGTGATGGGGGCCGCCGCGGCCGCCCTCAAGGCCGCGTCCTCACGACCAACTCCCCCGCCCGCCATCAAGCGGATGCCTGTGCCCACCCCGGCGCCGCTGCCGCTGCCCGAGCCCGAGAAGCTGCCGGCAGAGCGCAAGAAGGGAGCGTATGGCTTCCCGCCGCTTGCGCTGCTCGATGCGCCGAAGACCGAGCGCAAGATCGACGAACGGGAGTTGATGGAAGGGGCGCGGCTGCTCGAGGAGAAGTGTCGCGAGTTCTCGGTCGAAGGCTCCGTCGTGCAGATTCACCCCGGCCCCGTCGTCACCACCTACGAGTTCAAGCCTGACGCCGGCGTGAAGTACAGCAAAATCACCGGCCTGGCCGATGATCTCTGCCTGGCGATGCAGGCCGAGTCCGTGCTGATCGACCGCATTCCCGGGAAATCCACGGTCGGCATCCAGATTCCGAACCCGAACCGGGAGCAGATTTCGCTCCGCGAGCTGCTCGAGTCGGACGCCTACCGGCGTTCCCCCTCCAAGCTGACGCTGGCACTCGGCAAGAGCATCCATGGCGAGCCGTTCGTGGCGGACCTTGCGTCGATGCCGCATCTGCTCATCGCGGGTTCCACAGGCACCGGCAAGTCCGTAAGCGTCAATGCCATGCTCTCCAGCATCCTCTTCCGTGCGACTCCGGAGGATGTGCGCCTCATCATGATCGACCCCAAGCGGCTGGAACTGGGCATGTACGAGGACATCCCCCACCTGATGACGCCCGTTGTCGTCGATCCCAAGCAGGCCGCCAATGCGCTCCGGTGGGCGGTTCGCGAGATGGAAGAGCGCTACAAAACCCTGGCGGCCGTCGGCGTCCGGAACATCGAGCAGTACAACCGCAATCTGAAGCTCGCCCAGGCCGAGAAGAACGAGCCGGTGACGGACCAGAAGGGCAACGAGGTCAAGCCACTGCCGTTCATCGTGCTGCTCATCGACGAGCTGGCGGATCTGATGATGGTGGCCGGCAACGAGGTGGAGGAATCGATTGCGCGCCTCGCGCAGATGGCGCGTGCAGTCGGCATTCACCTGATCCTCGCAACGCAGCGTCCGTCGGTGGACGTCATCACCGGGTTGATCAAGGCCAACCTCCCCGCCCGGATCTCCTTCCGGGTATCGTCCAAGATCGACTCCCGCACCATCCTCGACGGGAACGGAGCGGAGCAGTTGCTCGGCAAGGGGGATCTGCTCTTCCTCCCCCCTGCGTCCTCGCGCTTCGTGCGCCTCCACGGCCCGTACATCTCCGAACAGGAGAGCGCGCGCCTGGCAAGCTTCCTCAGGAAGCAGGGCAAGCCGACGTACGACGACACGATCACGGCCGAAGAGAAGGGAGCGGGCAACGAGCTCGAGTTCGAGAAGGACGACCTGTACGACGATGCCGCGCGGATTGTGGTGTCGAGCGGGCAGGCCTCCATTTCCTACTTGCAGCGGCGCCTGCGAATCGGCTTCAGCCGGGCTGCACGGCTGGTCGACATGATGGAAGCCGAAGGGCTCGTCTCCGCTGCTGCGGGAGGCAAGGCGCGCGAGGTGCTCGTCAAGGCCGATTACTTCGAGGAAGTCGACGCGCAGCTGCGCTGAGTCTCCGGAGCCGTTATGCGTACACGTTTTCTGACACATGCCGCCGCCTGGACGATGACCGTGCTGGTCGCGGCGACGCTGCTCCCCGTGCCCGATCTCCAAGCCGCCGAATCCGCGCATAGCCTGTATACGCGTGCGCTCGGGCGGGAGCGGGAGCTGCGCGACGGGGCCAACCGGGTGACGGTGATCCAGATCCGCCGCGTGGTCGCGGCGTACGAGGGGGTGGTGCGGCGCTACCCGCGCAGCGGGTATTCCGACAACGCGCTGTGGCAGGGAGCGAATCTCGCGCTGCTGGCATTCGAGCGGTTCGGCCAGCCCGCAGACCGGCAGACGGCGTTGCGGCTCCTTGAACAGCTCCGGACGCAGTATTCGTCGAGCTCGCTGGTGGCGCGAGCCGCCGACGCCCTGCGGCAGGTGGAAACCGCTCGGGCGGCCCCCTCCCCTGCTCCGCCGGCCGCCAAGGCGGCACCGAGGGGGGCCGCGTCCACACCCGCTCCGGCGCCACCTCCACTTGCTGCAGTCCCCCCGGCAGCCGTCGAGCGGCCGGCAGCTCTCCCGGTTCTCGTGAAGCCATCGGCAGTTTCGGAGGTGCGGGAGGCGCCGTCTTCGACCGACGAGGCCGAATCGTCGGTCGTCACGATCCGCGATATCCGGCGCACGGATCTCCCGGACGGCGTGCGCATCAGCATCGAGATGGACGGCGAGTCGCTGTATCGCACGGAGCGGCTCGAGAACCCGCGCCGGGTGTTCTTCGATCTGAAGAACACCCGCACCATCCTTTCGCTGCAGGATGCCACGGTGAAGTTCGGCGACGACATCGTTCGTGAAGTGCGCTTCGGCCGGCATCCACGGGACACCACTCGAATCGTGATGGATCTCAAGGACGTGGAGGATTACAGCGTCTTCACGTTGTACAGCCCCTTCCGTCTGGTTGTGGACTTTCGGCGTTCGAGCACCGCGGCGCGACCCGCCTCACCGCCCGCGGCTCCCTCGTCTGACCTACTGACCGCTGCAGCCAAGGAGCCGGTGCCCCTGATTGCCCGCCCGGTAGCTCCGGCTGCTGCCCCGCCCCTTGCCCCCCCGCCGGCCTCTCCGTCGACCAACGCGAACGGCCAGTTCTCCATCGCGCGGCAGCTCGGCCTCGGTGTCTCCCGCATCGTCCTCGACGCGGGGCATGGCGGGCACGATCCGGGGGCGAAGGCCAACGGCATCAGCGAGTCGGAGCTCGTGCTCGACGTCACCCTCAGGCTTCGGGCGCTGCTCGAGAAGCAGCCTGGGATGGAGGTGACGCTGACCCGGGACAAGGATGTGTTCGTCCCGCTGGAGGAGCGCACGGCGATCGCCAATCGCGAGGGGGCCGACCTGTTCCTGTCGATTCACGCCAATGCGAGCCGCAATATGAATGCGCGCGGAATCGAGACGTACTTCCTGAACTTTGCTTCGAATCGCGAGGCGGAGGCTGTCGCTGCACGCGAGAACTCCGCATCCGGTCGGACGATGCACAGCCTGCCGACGATCGTGCGCGCGATCGCGCTCAACAACAAGATCGACGAGTCCCGGGATTTTGCATCGATGGTGCAGCAGTCGATGGTGAAGCGGCTCAGCGCGCGCAACAAGGATGTGCGGGATCTCGGGGTGAAGCAGGCTCCCTTCGTCGTCCTTATCGGGGCCTCGATGCCGAGCGTGCTGGCTGAAATCTCGTTCGTCACCCACAAGGAGGAAGCGGCGCTGCTGAAGAGCCCGGCCTACCGGCAGCAGATCGCGGAGTCGCTGCTCGAAGGGGTGCTGAGATACCAGCGGTCGCTGAAGGGCGTGCGGGCGATAGCCGCCCTCGAGTAAAAGTGCCCGGACGGTTCAGGGGGTCGAGGACGAAGGGGTGACGCGCATCGCGTGGGCGTCCTCATCAGGTTCGAGGTTGTACCTGGCTCGAAGCCGTTTCCACGCAATGAGGAGCCCGCCGAGCGTCAGCCCGAGGAGGAGGGCCGACAGGGTCATCACCCCCGCGAGGCCAAGGGCCCCGATGAGAACATCGGCAACGTTCGTCGTTCGCAGCGGCTCCTCGACGACCCGGACGATGATGGGCTGGGCGGACTGCACTGTATGTTAGACACCTGCGGAAAGGCTTCGGTTCCTACCATTCTGCGCTGGTAAAGGCCAGCTCGGCCAGCGTTCTGACCGCCACTCCCGTGGGCCCCTTCCCCTGCCAGGCACGTGCCTCCTCGGCCCATGCCGTCCCGGCAATATCGAAGTGCACCCACGGCAGGTCGTCAACGAATTCCCTGATGAACATGGCCGCCGTGCAGGCACCCGCCGGACGTCCGCCGGTGTTGACCATGTCGGCAATCTCGCTCTTGATCTGCTCGCGATAGTCCTCGTAGAGCGGCATTGGCCAGCAGCGGTCCCCCGCGCGAAGCGCCGTGCGACGGACGGCCTCTACCCACCCATCTGGCTGGCCGAAGAGCCCGGAAGCGGCCTTGCCGAGCGCGACGACGATAGCGCCTGTGAGGGTCGCGGCATCGACGAGGTGTGTGGCGCCGAGGTGGCGGGCGTACCACAGGCCGTCCCCGAGCAGCAGCCTTCCCTCGGCATCCGTGTTCAGAACCTCGACCGTCTTTCCGCCAGCGCCCGTCAGGACGTCCCCGGGCTTGATCGCCCGCCCGCCGGGCATGTTCTCGCTCATCGGGACGACCCCCACCACGTTGATGGGGGCTTTCAGGAGCGATATGGCGCGCATGGCCCCGATCACCGCCGCCCCTCCGGACATGTCGTCCTTCATCCGGTCCATACCGTCTGCAGGCTTGATGGAGATCCCCCCGGTGTCGAACGTCACACCCTTGCCGACGAGCCCCAGCACCGGCCGGGCCGGCGCGCCGGCAGGTGCGTGCCGCATGACGAGCACCCGTGGCGGTTCCGAGCTGCCGCGCGAAACGCCAAGGAGAAGCCCCATCCCAAGGCTGGTAATGGCCTCCTCATCCAGCACCTCTACCTGCAGCCCCCCTTCGCGGGCGATAGCCTCACCCCGTCCGGCAAAGATCGACGGGGTCAGGACGTTCGATGGCTCGTTGCAGAGCTCCCTGGCGAGATTGCAGGATTCCC
Organism: Acidobacteriota bacterium; assembly: GCA_013697225.1. Lineage (GTDB taxonomy): Bacteria > Acidobacteriota > Vicinamibacteria > Vicinamibacterales > 2-12-FULL-66-21 > JACCXG01. The sequence continues at coordinate 1,405 of JACCXG010000560.1, read as the reverse complement.
CCAGCACCCGCCCCCGCTCGAGCGCGCCCTCGAGCGCCGCACCCCCGTGAGCTGAGATGACCAGGGCCTCCTCCACTGGTGGAGCCGAGCGCTCGCCACTCTTGTAGGTATCGCCGCTGAAGCGGGCGAGCACGAGCCCTTCTGTGATCGCCTGCACGCCTTTGCCAGGCGCACCTGAGTGTCGGTTGAGGAAGGCAATGCGCGGGACACGACGCTCGCGAGCCGCGAGGGCCGCGGCCGAGGCGAGCTTCCTCAGCCGGTCCGTATCGAACTCTCTGGCTTTACCGGCGCCGATCACCCCCACGCGGCCGGCCCGCCACTGATCGTTCAGTGGCGTCAGGTAAAGCTGGTACGGGCGCCCCCGGAACTCGCCGCTTTCGACCGCTCGTCCCAGCATCCCGCCCGTGCCCTCGTCGAGGCCCGGCAAGGCCGCCCCGGGCATCTCATCCTCGAACAGCGGGACGAAGATCAAATCGACGTCGACGTCCGCAGCCGTGGCCGTGGTGAGCGCCACGGCGGCGGAGGTTGTAGACTCCATCCTGGCTCAGGCCGGCAGGATCTGCTCGCGGACCGCGTCGAAGGCGATCCGCCGCTTCTCGAGGTATGCGATGTTGCCGAGGTGTGAGGCCTGCGCGGAGCGATGCCCGATGAGCACGTCGCCGTTCGGCAGCTTGCGCGACTTCACGCACTCGATGAAGTTCCCCATGTGGTCCTGGTCCAGGCTGCTCGACGCACGCACGATTGTGGGCTCCGGCTCACCCCCCGGCTGCCCTGCCGTCCGCACCGGCACCGGATGGAATTCATAGCTGCCGCGCGTGATCGACAACCTCCCTTCGGTGCCGCAGAATTCGATCCCCGCGCCGGTGATGCCCGGCACCAGGGTCGCCTCGAAAGTGGCCGTGAACGGGGCAGGATATTCCAGCAGCACGTGAATCGTGTCAGGCGCCGTGCGCCCGTCCTTGTAGTGGTAGACCCCGCCAGAGGCGACGGCAGAGACGGGGATGTCCTGCCCCATGAACATGTGGACGACGTCGATCCAGTGGGTGAAGAGGTCCGTGATCTGCCCCCCGCCGTAGTCGAGATACGCCCGCCAGTTGTAGAACTGCTGCGGGTCGTAGTCGCGCCACGCGATCGGCCCCACGAAGCGGGTCCAGTCGAGATTTGCCGGCTGTGCCTGCAGCTCCGCCGGCGCCTTCCGAAGGTGCCAGGAGTTCCCGTGCCACCACGTCCGCACCAGGGTGACTTTCCCGAGCTTCCCGGTGTCGAAGTATTCCTCTTTCGCCTGGATGTAGTGCTTGCCCGAGCGCTGCTGCATCCCCACCTGGCAGATGCGCTTGTTCAGCCGGGCCGCCTTGATGATCTCCGGTCCCTCTTCGTTCCGCAGCGTCAGCGGCTTCTCGACGTA
>JACCXG010000554.1 GCA_013697225.1 Acidobacteriota bacterium | reverse complement strand
CCGCGGTCCGCCCTGCCAGGGGCGGACCTCTCCACTGAAGGCGGCGCACTCATGGGTCCAGGCGCCCGGGGCCGCGGCAGGCTGCCGAACGACCGCCCGCACATGATCCGGGTGATGGGCAGCGTGGACGTGCCATGGCTCGGCGTGCTGATGGCCGCCAACTTCCAGCACTTCACGGGCAAGCCCTGGGGGGCAACGGCACTGCTCCCTGTTCCCTATCAACAGCGCATTCTGATTGAACCGCGTGGCTCACGCCGGCTGTCCTCACAGTCGCTGCTGGACCTGCGGCTCTCGAAAACGATCACTCATCGCGCAGGGCGTGTGGAGTTGCTCCTCGACGTGCTCAATGTGCTCAACGAGACCGCCGAAGACTCGATTGCGACGGATAACTGGTTCAGCCCGAATTTCGGGCAGCCTACGGTCTTCGTCGACCCGTGCCGCGCCATGGTGAGCCTCCGGGTCAACCTCGGTCGGTAGTCACCTCGCGAACCCGGCCACCCAGTTGAGCACCACGGTGGGCGCGGCCGACTGCGACTCCTCAGTGGCGTTGGCCACAAGGAAGCGCTGCCCGTCGGGGGCGGCGGCATACGTCCTGGCTGTTCCCTGGATCTCGAGCCACTTCGTTCGAGTAGTGAACAACCGCTCCGCGGGCTTGAAAGTGAAGGTCTCGGGGAAGCTTTCGAAATCGACCATCATCAGCGTCCGGTCAGGAGCCATGTAGAACAGCTCCCTGCCGTCGCGGCGCCACTGCGGCTGCGATCCGCCGGCGGTGGAAACCTGACGCCGGACTCCTGGCCCGGGAAACGCCCGGACATTCACCTCGTAAGTTCCGGACTCGTTCGAGACGTACGCCAGCCAGCGCCCGTCAGGTGAGGGCATTCCATACCGTTCGTCGCTCGCGCTGTTGACAACGGGATGTGGCACCCTCGAGCCGAGTGGCAGCGCCCATATGTCGCCGCTCCTGGTCTTCGGGTCCGTCAGGGTATAGAACAGCACCTGCCCATCCGCCGACCATCCCGACGGCACGGTCGGAAGCGTGGACTTGAAGAGCAGGGTCTCGTTCCCTGAGGCCTTCGCCGACGTCTCGTACAACTGAGGCGGGCGCTCGCGCAACGAGCTGAACGCGATGCGCTCCCCGGTGTGCGACCACACCGGGAACAGGTCGTTGGCGGGATTGAACGTGAGCTTGTAGGCCTCGGGGCGCCCGAAGACCAGCTGCCACAGATCGAACGTAGCGGTGCGGGGATCGGCGAGATCGTAGACGACACTGGTGGCATCGGGCGAGAGGGAGATGGTGTTGATGACCCCTGTAGCCCCCGCTTTTCCGATCCCGTTGCCCGTACGACCGAACCACACCAGCTCCGACTGGCCAACCGCACCTGCGAAGTAGGCCAGGGTGCCGGAGGTGGAGACCGAGAACAGCGCCTGGTTCGTGACCGGGTTGAGCCCGACCCCGCTCGCGACGTCCATAGGGCTGCCCTCTACGTCATGGGTCTCAGGATCGAACGACAGCGCCCGGAGCGTCCCTTCGCGCCAGAAGAGCAGATATCCCGGCGCGGCGTAGATCGCATTCGACTGGGAGTCGACAAGCCGCGTCCGCGCACCGGACTCGAGAGAGACGACCCAGACACCAGCGTTCTCCGGTTGATTCACTGTCGGAACGAACTCCAGGAAGTGCCGCCCGTCCGGCAGGAACGACGGGAACCAGCCCCCTGCGGATCGGCCTCCCGCCGAAGGCACGGGCGTTGCCTCCCCCTCCCGGTTTGCGGACACCCGATACGGCCCGTCAGGGGGGCTCGGCACGAAGACGATCACGTCGTCCTCGTTCCAGGTACCGCCTCTCGCTCCTCCCGCTTCGGCCAGCGTCCGCGGAGGGCCGTTGGAGATGTCCACGGTCTTGAGCAGGCCTTGCGCGAAGAACCCGATCCGCCGGCTGTCCGGGGACCAGAACGGCAGCGACGCGCCGTCCGTACTCGGGAGCGACTTCGCCGGATCTACAGTCC
>JACCXG010000551.1 GCA_013697225.1 Acidobacteriota bacterium | reverse complement strand
GAGCACGAGCACCTGGCCAAAGCCCCCGCCACGCACGGACAGATCGCTCTGCGTGCCAAAGCCTCCGCGGGAACGCACCTCGACACTTGCTGCAAGGCGCAGGAGGTCGGCCACCGACGACCGGGGCAGCCGTTCGATCTCCTCACGGGTGATGACGACCACCGCCCGCGCGAGTGCATCGAGGGGAACAGGTTCGGTTGCCGCCGACACGACGACGGCCTGCGAGATGCGTGGCGGCAACGCGCCGGGATCCTGAAGAGCGCCCGGATCCTGCAGAAGGAAAAGCAGCCACCACATGAGGGCGGGGTCAGGCGAGGGGCGTCAGCCCCTGCACCTCAGCGGCTGGCAAAGACCGTGGTCTTGCCGCTCGCGTCGAAGGTCAGCACGTCGTAGGGCTGGGGGTTCGGAGATTCCATCCCTGGAGACCCCAGCGGCATTCCGGGTACGGCGATCCCCTGCACCTTCGGGCGGTCCTTCAGGAGCTGCCGGATCACGTCCGCCGGCACATGCCCCTCGACGAGGTAGCCCTCGAGCGTTGCCGTATGGCACGAGTGCAACGACGACGGCACGCTCTTCCGGGGGGGCGCCTGATCCATGCTGGGGACGATGTGCACGGTGGGCGTGAACCCTGAGGCCTCGAGGTGCTCCACCCACTTGCCACAACAGCCGCAGGTCGCTGTTCGGTAGACGGTAATTGCCTGCGCCCCGGGGGCGGCCTGTGCGGGCTTCTGCTGAGCGGCGTCAGCAGGCACGACGAACGCCGCCAGAAGGACGGCATATCGGAGAAGCTTCATACCCTCAAGAATAGCACCAGGCCAGATCATCCGCTCTTCCCCCGGTGCCGGGCCGCTCCCGGGAACGCATCGCCGAACGCACGCCGCTGCTCGAGGCTGCCGAGCAGCAGCAGCGTCGATCCCGCCGAGAGCAGGCTCTCGCCGGTGAGCCGTGTCGACAGGAGATCCCCCTGCTGCAGGGCGATGACACTCATGCCTGTGCGCGAGCCGATCCCGGAATCGGCAAGCCGCCGCCCGGCCAGAGCCGGCGGGACGGGCACCGAAAAAAGCTCGACCCCCTCGCCGAGCAGCACGAGCTCCTGGCCGCGCAGAAGCGACATGACCGCCTCGATCCCGAGCGTGGTGTAGCTCAGAACGAAGTCCGCGCCGGCCCGGTGAATCGCCTCCACGTTGCGCTCGTGGGTGACACGGCTCACGATCCGGATTTGCGGGTTCAACCGGCGGCAGTAAACCGCCAGATAAATATTGACCGCATCGTCGTTCGTGGTGAGCAGCACGGAGGCTGCCTCATGGATGCCGGCGCGTTCGATGACCCGCCGGTCGGCCGCGTCTCCCACGAAGACGGCTGCCGCCCGATCCCTCATCTTCTCCAGGGCCTCGGAGCTCCGGTCGAGCGCGTGCACCGCGATGCCCTTCCTGGTCAGAGCGGCGGATGCCGCCTCGCCAACCTTCCCCGCCCCGATCACCAGCACCGGCCGGGCCGGGCCGTTGTCGCGCTTGAGCAGACCGTCGAGCGCCGCAATCTGGGAGGCGTTGCCAGCCACGACCAGCACGCCATTCGGCTGGACGACCGTCTCGGCGTAGGCCGGCTTCAGCTTTCCCCGCTCCCACAGCCCCACCACGCTCAGCCCCGTTCGCTCGCGCAGGCGTGTGTCGCGCACCGTCAGTCCCGCAAGCGGCGTATCGCGGGCTGGCAGCTCCGCAATCTGAAGCGTGCGGTATGAACCGATCACGTGCGCTTCGGCCCGTCCGGCATCGACCCGGTTTGCGAGGTACTCGCCGAGGTGCGCCTTCAGGGGGAGCACGGTCGTCGCGCCGCTGAGCTGGAGGATGTCTATCGACTCCTCCTCCTCCACGATCGCGACTATCGGTAGATCCGGCGCAACCTCCCGCGCGGTAATCGTGATGTTCGCGTTGGCGGTGTCTTCGCAGTTGGCGAGGAGCATGCGCGCTTCCGCGGCCGCCACGCACCTGTAGGTGTTCGTGCTGTCGTTGTCACCGCCCACCACCGAGATGCCCTCCCCCACCAGGCGGGCGGCAGTCTGCCGGTCGGGTTCGATGACGAAGTACGGGATGCCCTCTCCCCGCAGGCGCTCCGTGAGTCCAACTGCAACCGCATCGTATTCGGTGAGGATGACGTGGCCGCGGGTTCCGGCCGGGACTTCTCTGGGGGCCCGCTGCCGTACTCGTGCCTCGAGCCACGGGGCGTAGAACAACCGGATGAAGAGAAACGGCAGCATCACGAGCAGCAGCACGACCCCGGACATCAGGACCACGATGCTGAAGAGCCGGCCGATATCACTTGTAAAAATGATGTCGCCGAACCCGAGCGTCGTCATGACCACGAGCGTCCAGTACAGCCCTGTGATCCAGGAGTGCTGTTCCCCTTCGATCCGCAGCTTGATGACGTGGAACAGGACGGCGTATGTCGCGACGAGTAGCGCGACAAAAAGAACGTACTTGAGAAGCGTCCGGACGTTGCTGCGGAGCTCGGGATCGGTCGTGAGGTACGCGAGCTGGCTGCTGAGGAACTTCACTGCCGGGGCTCGCGCATCACGGTAATGCTACATGCGAACGTGGGCAACGTCCGCCGAGGTGCCCTTGCGAACGGGCCACCCAGGCGGGACCGGCAAAGGTCGAGACGCAGCCTCGAACGTGTCGTGTGGGAGTTCCGCTTGGGGGTTTCGGACCGGCGCGCTACACTCCGCAGCCGAGGTCCCCACATGCGTCACTTCGTGCTGCTCTCCCTTATCGGTGTCCTGTTTGGCGGCTCTGTGCAGTCAGGCCAGCAGGCGCCATACCGGACGTTGAACGACACGTTCGAACCTCCCCGGCACACCGACGTCACACGCTGGAACGCGCGCGCTGCCCATCTCCGGGAGCGGATCCTGGCAACCGCCGGACTCATGCCAATGCCGGACCGGCCGCCGCTGCAGCCGCGGATCTTTTCACAGGTCAGCCAGGCCGACTACTCGGTCGCAAAGGTGTACTTCGAAAGCCTGCCCGGCTTCTACGTCACGGGCAATCTCTATCGCCCCGCGGGCGACGGTCCCTTCCCCGCCATCCTCTCGCCCCACGGGCACTGGCCGTATGGGCGGCTCGAGAACACCTCGTCTGCATCCGTGCCCGGGCGGGCGATCAACCTGGCGCGGCAGGGCTTCGTGGTCTTCACGTACGACATGGTCGGGTATGTGGACAGCCAGCAGCTTCCGCACACGTTCGGCGGACGGCGCGAGAACCTGTGGGGTCTCAGCCTGGCCGGGCTGCAGCTCTGGAA
>JACCXG010000529.1 GCA_013697225.1 Acidobacteriota bacterium | reverse complement strand
CGACGATGCCGGGAACGTGGACGGGTTGCCGAATGTCGTGATGGAGACGCTGGCCACGGGCACAGCGCTCGTGACGACCCGGGCGGGGGGGATCGGCGCGGTGGTGAAGGATGGTGAGACGGCTCTCGTGGTTCCGGAACGGGATCCGGTGGGGCTCGCATCAGCCATCGACCGGCTCCTCAGCGATGACGGGCTCAGGGCACGCCTTGGCGCGGCCGGACGGAGACTGGCTGCCGGCCAGTTCACCTGGTCCCACACGGCAGAAGCGCTGGAGACGGCCTACGACCGCGCCCTTGCCTTCAAGTGGCGCAGGCAGTAATATTTACGGCTACCTGATGCGTGAGACGCGCAAGCCGGGGTTGACGGTCTTCTTTCCTGCGTACAACGACAGCGGGACCATCGCCAGCCTCGTGATCACCTCCCTCAAGACGGCCGAACGTCTGACGTCGGATTTCGAGATCATCATCGTGAATGACGGCAGCGTCGACGCGACTGCCGACATTGCCGACGAGCTGGCCCGGACGTACCCGCAGGTGCGCGTCGTGCACCATGAGCGGAACCGCGGATATGGCGGCGCCCTGCGCAGCGGCTTTGCCGCAGCTACCCGCGAACTGGTCTTCTACACGGACGGCGACGCCCAGTACGATCCGGCGGAACTGGAGCTGCTCTGGAGGGCGTTCACCGAGGAGGTCGATCTGGTGAACGGCTACAAGATCAGCCGTTCAGACCCGCTGCATCGGATCGTGATCGGGCGGATCTACCACCACACGGTGAGAACACTGTTCGGCCTGAAGGTCCGCGACGTGGACTGTGACTTCCGGCTCATGCGCCGCTCTATTTTCGATCGCGTGGCGCTCGAGAAGAACAGCGGCGTTATCTGCCTGGAGATGATGAAGAAGATCCAGGACGCCGGGTTCCGCATCGCCGAAGTACCGGTGCACCACTACCACCGCGCCTACGGGAAGTCCCAGTTCTTCAACTTCCGCCGGCTGTTCAAGACGGTTGTCGACGTGATGAAGCTGTGGGTGCTGCTGGTCGTCCGGGGCACGCATCGCCGCCCCCTTCCCGTGGGGGCCACGGCGCCTGCACCGGCACCGCCACACCCCCGGGGCGACGGCGCGTGACTCCCCCGGAGGTGGAAGAGGGCAGGGACGACTACCGCGACTTCTATCGCGGACGCCGCGTGATGATCACCGGGGGCGCCGGCTTCATCGGCAGCAATCTCGCACGGCAGCTTGCGATACTCGGCGCCGACACGCTCATCGTGGACTCCCTCATCCCTGAGTACGGCGGAAACCTCTTCAACCTTCACGGCATCGAGGACCGCGTACGGCTGAACATCGCCGACGTCCGGATGCAGTCGTCGATGGAAGCGCTCGTCCGCGATCGGGACGTGATCTTCAATCTGGCCGGCCAGGTGAGCCACATCGACTCGATGCAGGATCCGTACACGGATCTGGAGATCAACTGCCGCGCCCAGCTCTCCATTCTCGAGGCCTGCCGCAAGTACAACCGGCAGGTCCGGGTCGTCTTCGCGGGTACGAGGCAGGTGTACGGCCGGCCCGACTACCTTCCGGTGGACGAGAAGCACCTGGTGCGTCCGGCCGACATCAACGGCGTGAACAAGGCGGCAGGTGAGTACTACCACCTGCTCTACAACAACGTCTTCGACATAAGGGCGTGCTCGCTGCGGCTGACGAACGTCTACGGGCCGCGGCAGCTGATCAAGCACAACCGGCAGGGCTTCATCGGGTGGTTCATCAGGCTGGCGCTCGAGGGAGCGGAGATCCAGGTGTTCGGGGACGGCACCCAGCTGCGCGACTTCGTGTACGTGGACGATGCCGCGGATGCCTTCCTTCGTGCGGGAGCCAATGGCGCGTGCGACGGCGAAGTGCTCAACGTCGGAGGGGACGAAACCGTCAGCCATCGCGATCTCGTCAGAGTGCTTGTGGAGATCGCCGGCAGTGGATCCGTGCGGTTCGTCGAGTGGCCGGCCGACAAGAAGCGGATCGACATCGGCAGCTTCTACTCGGACTCCTCCCGGTTCCGCGGGATCACCGGCTGGCGCCCTCGTGTGACACTCGAGGAGGGCCTGCGGCAAACGCTGGCCTTCTATCGGGAGCATTACAAGCAGTACGTAACGGAGGAGGCCCGGGACGAGGTGCTGCGATGATCCCCTTCCTGCAGCTCACGCCGGGAGAAGACGCACCAGTGGTGGACGCGGCCATCCGCCGCGTCGTCGAGCGCGGCTGGTTCGTGCTCGGGCCGGAGCTCGAGAGTTTCGAGCGGGCCTTCGC
>JACCXG010000541.1 GCA_013697225.1 Acidobacteriota bacterium | reverse complement strand
GTGCGGGGCGTGCCCCCGGAGCCGGGCGCGGGGCCGGAGCGGGACGTGCCGCTGGTGCGGGGGGGGCCGCGGGTGCGGGAGGCGCCGCCGTCCACCACAGCACGTCATTCCGCCCGAGCTTCTGCGCGAGCTCGATGAGCAGCGAATAGGCGGGGCGCGCCCATCGGCTCGAGGGATAGTCAGCCTGGAGGGTCCGGATGCTCCTGACCGCCTCTGCGAGGTCCCCGGCCTGATTCTGGCTGTGTGCCAGCCAGAACAGCGCCTCGTCGCGGACCGGCTCCTTCGGATCCGCGACCGCCGCCCGCAGCAGCGTCATGGCCGCAACCCACTGCTCTTCAGACATCAGATCCTTCGCCCGCGCGAGCCGTTCCGAGTCCGCGGGCTGTCCGCCGCCCGTCCCGCGGGTCCGTGATTCACCAGGCGTCGCACTCTCGAGAACGAGCGTCACTGCTCCGGCAGCGGCCGGCACAGGGCCGCCTGCCAGCATGACGGCGGCGAGCGCCACCGGTGTGATTCGAAAAAGCCAGCCCATGTCATACATCTCCACGCCCCCAGTCCCCCTCAGAAGCCGCCCGCGTGTACCACGGACATCCTGGTGAGCAGATCGCGGCGGCGGATCAGCCGCTGGATCCCCTCGAGCGATTCGCGATCCGGCCCTTCCGACATCGAGGTCTGCAGCAGAACCATCTCCAGATCGCGCAACACGTCGGCAAGGCCGGTCATTCCGTGCTCCTCCACCGCTCGCCTGTAGAGCCGCGTATCCTGCAGCAGGGTCGCGGCGAGGTCACGCTCGTATTCCCAGTCCTCGGCTGCCGGTGCCGCGGTGTCTCTCGTGGTCAGCCCGAGGAGCACGAGCTTCGAGCGCTGAAAATGCTGATCACTCAGGGAGACGAGCGCTGGATCCGGCAATGACGGCGGGCGGGCTTCGAAACTCACGTCCATGACCACATCAGCCCGGAACCCGTCAGGGGGCGTGGCACTGCGACCCCGGACGAGCGTGAAGACGCTCATCGTGACGAGCGCCAGCAGAGCGGCGGACGCGAGATACGGCACCAGGCGGTGACGCCCGGCTCGCGTGACACTCTCAGCCGGCGGCGTTCGTTTCGGCCGGGGTTCGGCTGCCACTGCCGCCGACAGCTCCGCCATGAACCGGGACCAGTCTCCTCCGGGCGGGGAAGCTACCTCCGGACGCTCTGCCAGGGCGGCCGCGATGATCTCGATGTCGTGCAGCGCCTGCCGGCACTCCAGGCAACGGTCGAGGTGTCTCCGCGCCTCGTCGCGCTCCCCTTGCGACAGCTCACCGTACCAATACAGCTCGATGGTGCCCCTCTCGAGCAAGCCGCAGGTCATGCCCCCCCTCCCGCCGCGCCGTTCGCGCTCGCAAGCACGTTTGCGCGTGTCAGTGCATGGCGCAGGCGGTGCACGGCGGCGTGCAGCTGCCGCTTGACGGTGCCTTCCGCCAGCCCGAGCGCTTCGGCGATCTCGGTCAGCTTGAGTCCCTGGTGGTGCCGCATGATGAAGATCACACGCTGGCCCGCCGGCAGACGGCCGATCTCAGCCTCGAGCGCCTGACCTATCTCGCCGCCGTAGGCGCGCGCCTCCGGGCCGGGGGATTCTTCGGGCATGTTCAGGAGCGTCCCCTCGGCCTCTTCCCCAGGTACCCATCCTCCCGATTTCTGCCGCCGGCGGTGATCGATGCACGCGTTCATCACAATGCGGTAAAGCCACGACGTCAGCTGAGCGTCGTAACGAAATCTGTCCAGCGACCGAAACACCTTGAGGAAGACGTCTTGCGCAATGTCCTCGGCGTCGTGGTGATTCCCCGCGAACTGGTAGGCGACACGATAGACCATCGGTCGGTGACGCTCGACGAGCGCCTGAAAGGCGGCCGGGTCACCGCCCGCCGCGCGGGGAATCAGGTCCGAATCCGACATTCAGGGCCGTGTCAGCCATATGACGGGGAATGCGCGGGCATGGTTGATCGGTCGTCAGGTCAACCGCGGCAGTCCTCTTGCAACACTTGACGTCTAAACCACGTAAACTGTGATCGTCCATATTCCGACGGAGGCCTTCTGTTGAAGCGAGATCTGATCCGTTCGTTCGTTTCCGCCATGTTCTTCACCGCGCCGGCGCTGCTGCTGACCGTAGCCCCTGCCGCGGCGCAGTCGCTCGTGCAGCCTCGCACGTGGACGGTCACCCCATTTATTCACACCTCCATCGGCATCGGCGATCCGGCGCCCGACGATTCAATCGGCCTCGGCGCCGCAGTGGCCTGGGACTGGACCCCCAACCTCGGCTTCGAGGGGGAGTTCAGCCATCTGTTCGACGTCGCCGGCAGCACGGCGAACGAGGACTGGTCCATCACCAACTTCAGCGCGAACGTCGTCTATCACTTCGACGTGCGGCACGTGACGCCGTACGCCACGTTCGGCATGGGCGTCGAACGGAGCAACTACTCGCTCAAGAACCTGGACCCGCTGGCGCTCTCGCTGATTTTCGATCCCTCATCCACAGAGGTGGCGATCAACTTCGGAGGGGGCGTGAAGTATCCGCTCCGGGACCGGTTCATCGCCCGGGCGGATCTGCGCCGCTTCCAGGCCAACGACCTGGCCCCCGACTTCTGGCGGCTGTACGGGGGCGTGACGTTCATCCTGACCCGGTAACAGACCGAGGGGACGCCGGCGGCCTCCCGGGTCCCGGCTCCCTCTCCCGCCCCGCCAGCACGGCCGCGGGCGGTATACTGTCTGGATGCCCGTTGACGTAAGAACCGCCCCTCCAGTCGCCAACGCCCTCCGGCGCAACGTCGCCATCATCGCGCACGTCGACCACGGCAAGACCACGCTCGTCGATGCACTCCTGCACCAGAGCGGCATCTTCCGCGTCAACGAGCGCGTGGCCGAGCGCGCGATGGACAACACGGATCTGGAACGGGAACGGGGCATCACGATCCTCGCGAAGAATACCGCCGTCCACTACCGCGACACCCTCATCAACATCGTCGATACGCCTGGGCACGCGGACTTCGGAGGAGAGGTCGAGCGAACGCTCTCGATGGTGGATGGCGTCCTGCTGCTGGTGGACGCGTCGGAGGGTCCCCTCCCCCAGACGAGGTTCGTCCTGCGGAAGGCCCTGGAGCGCCGCCTCACGCCGATTGTCGTCATCAACAAGATCGACAGGCCTGACGCGCGGATCCAGGAAGTGCTCAACGAGATCTACGACCTTTTCATCGACCTCGACGCCGCAGAAGACCAGCTGGACTTCCCGGTCCTCTACACGAGCGCCAAGGCAGGCACCTCCAGCACGGACGCCGCCATCCCGGGCGAGGATCTCCAGCCGCTGTTCGATGCCATCGTCGATCACGTGCCGCCGCCGACCGGGGAAGCCGACGCGGACCTGCAGATGCTCGTGGCCAACCTGGATTCCAGCGACTACCTCGGCCGGATCGCCATTGGCCGCATCTTCAACGGCCGCGTCCGGATCGGCGATCAGGTGGCCGTCTGCAAGCACGATGGCAGGGTTCAGCAGACGAAGGTCACGAAGCTGTTCGCCTTCGAAGGGCTGAGGCGGGTCGACATCACCGAGGCGGCCGCGGGCGACATCGTCTGTCTTGCAGGGATCGAGGACATCACCATCGGCGACACGATCGCGCGTCTCGAGAATCCGGTGGCCATGCCGGTCATCGCCGTGGACGAGCCCACCGTGTCGATGATCTTCGGCGTCAACACTTCCCCCATGTCGGGGCGCGACGGGCAGTTCGTCACGTCCAGGCAGATCAAGGACCGGCTCGAGCGCGAGCTCCTCGGCAACGTTTCCATCCGCGTCGAACCGACCGACACGCCCGAACAGATGAAGGTGCTCGGCCGCGGGGAGCTGCAGCTGGCGATCCTGATCGAGATGATGCGGCGCGAGGGGTTCGAGCTACAGGTGTCGAGGCCCGACATCGTGACCAAGGTCGTCGAGGGCGCCGTCATGGAGCCCATCGAGGATCTCGTCATCGACGTGGCCGAGGAGTTTCAGGGGGTCGTCATCGCCCAGGTCGGCACCCGGCGAGGCACGATGACCCGGATGGTCAACAACGGCAGCGGTCGCATCAGGATGGAATTCAGGATCCCCGCCCGTGGCCTCATCGGGTTCCGGTCCCAGTTCCTGACCGAGACCAAGGGCACCGGCATCATGAATCATCTGTTTGCCGGATGGGAGCCATGGCACGGCGCAATTCCTACGCGCATCACCGGTGCGCTGGTTGCCGATCGGACTGGTGTCGCCACCGCTTATGCGCTCTGGAACCTCCAGGAGCGTGGCGAGATCTTCATCGAGCCGGGGGCTCCCGTTTACGAGGGAATGCTCATCGGCGAGAACGCCCGCGCAAACGACCTCGACGTCAACGTCACCAAGGAAAAGAAGCAGACCAACATGCGGGCCTCTTCCGCAGATGAGGCGGTCCGGCTGATTCCACCGCGGAAGCTCGGACTCGAACAGGCCATCGAGTTCATCAATGACGACGAGCTGGTCGAGGTGACGCCGAACAACATCCGGCTCCGGAAGAAGGTGCTTGCGATGAACATGCGGCCAAAGCGGAGCGCGGATTCGTAGGACGCACCGGCCGAAGGCCTGGCGGCAGACCTGCTATAGACGCATCCAGCGGACGCGGTTGCCCTGCTGATCGAGGAACCGGGAGAAGTCTCCAGCTGCAATGGTCAGGCTCGCTGTGTTGTCGTTCGGGTGAAAGATCAACCGCTCGACTGACCGAAGGTCGCTGTCCACCACGACCGTAACTGCGCGATCCGTGTCGTTGATCAGCCCGAACGGGGAGACGCTGCCGGGTGTCACGCCAAGCAGCCGCATCAGGCGGTCAGGCGAACCAAAGCTCAGCCTGTCGTCGCCTATCAGTCCCACCAGGTGCCGAAGGTCAGCCTGTTTCTCGGTACCAAGGATTACCAGGTAGTGCCGGTCCCCCTTCTTGTTTCTAAGGAAGAGGTTCTTGACCGGCGCGCCAGCGATCCCGCTCCAGTGGGCGGCAGCTTCCTCTGCCGTGAACACGGCCGGATGCTCGTACAGCTGGTACGTGATGTTCAGCTCGTCAAGCCTCTCGAGCACTCGTGACCGGGCGTCAGCCGTCGTTGACATGGGCCGGTATTCTACCTGCGCGCGGTGCCCCCTTCCCTCTTCGGCCCCGGGCGTTCCAGCACCTCCACGCGCACCCTCACGAGCCCATCCTCGATGAAATCAAGCCGCCTCGCCGCCCCCTTGGAAACGTCGATGATTGTGCCGTGCCGGTAGTTCTTCCCATAAGGGCCGCGATCGATCACCCGCAGCTCGACCTGACGACCGTTGTCGAGGTTGGTGACCCGCACGACCGACCCGAGCGGGAGCGTGCGATGGGCCGCCACCATCTTCCGCTGATCGAAGATCTCGCCGTTCGCCGTCCTTTTACCCTGGAACCCCGGCCCGTAATACGAGGCGCGGCCGAGCTGCACCTCGTTGGGCGGGTTCGACGAGTTCGATGTTGCCGGACGGGTGACTACCAGCGCCACGACGAGCACCAGGCCCGTAAGGCCGAGCAGCCACCACGCGCGAGAGCTCAAGCTCGTGGTTGTCATGACGTACACAGTTGAAAGAACCGCGCCAGATGGGGGAACCGGTCGACCTTGGAACCGTCTGCGCCAGAACGATCAGGAAGGGAGCCGCTGCAGCAGTGATATAACAGGATCCTGACTCGTTGAAAGGAGCTCTACGGAATGCAATCCTGGTACTTCAGATGTGCGGCACTCGTGGTCGCGGCCCTCTTCTCCGTCCCCGCAGCCGCCCAGCAGACCGCCACCCTTCGCCAGCCCGACGTTATCTACGTGCCGACACCTCAGGAGGTCGTGGATGCCATGCTCAAGATGGCGAACGTCACCGCCAAGGACGTCGTCTATGACCTTGGCTCTGGCGACGGGCGGATCCCCATCACGGCCGCCCAGAAGTACGGCGCGACCGCCGTCGGCATCGACATCGACCCGCAACGGATCAAGGAGGCGCAGGAGAACCTCGCCAAGGCGAACGTGAGCGACAAGGTGAAGTTCCTGAACCAGGACCTCTTCACGACCGACCTGAGCCCGGCCACCGTCATCACGTTGTACCTGCTCCCCTCGCTCAACCAGAAGTTGATTCCGCACCTCAAGAAGCTGAAGCCAGGCACGCGCATTGTCTCGCACAGCTTCGACATGGGCGCAGAGTGGCCGCCGGAGAAGACAGAGGACGTAAACGGGCGGATGATCTATTACTGGACCATCAAGTAGGTTCAGAGGCTCGAGGGCATCGCGCGTTGCCGGTCGTGCAGGCCGCCAGACCTGCAACCGGCGCGCGATCCCGCACCATGACTACGCCGCGAGCCGCTCCACGCGGGCCCGCAGGCTTCCCAGCTCGGTGCCGATTTCCCGCAATTCCTGTTCGACCGCCTTCAGCTTGTCCCCTTCCGCGCGGACGAAGCGGCTGTACGGCGCGACCCCTTCGCTGATTCGCTGCACGCTGCGGTTGATTTCCTTCAGGAACTGTTCGCGAAGGGCTGTGGAGAGCCGGAGCCGCACATCAGCGATCTTCCGCCGCATCTCGTCTTTTGCCTTCTGGCGCTTCGCAGGCAGGATGAAGAACCCGATGGCCGCCAGCACCGACGCCAGGATGATCCCTGTCACGTCAGCAGCGGCGGTGGTCGCCGCAACGGTTACGATTGTTCCAAGGCCCAGGGCCGTCGCACCCACGGCCGCCGCTGCGGCCACAGCGTTTCTGGCGCCATCCGCCAGCTCCTGCGCCTCCTTCCGGCGATCATAGGAATCGACCACTTTCTGGCTTTCGCGCGCAACGGATTCGATGAGACGCGTCCGGTCGTAGTGGAATCGCGCGCCCCCCTCTTCCCCGACGATCCGGTCGCGGTACTGGCGGCGGCGTTCAGCGAGGTGGTGCGTGACGGCCTGCCACTGCCGCAGGTCGGCATCTACAAGCCAGTCGACCAGCTCGCCGACCTTGCGCTCGATTTCCTGCGGGGCGGCGGCGATGACCTGCTGCTCGAACCCCTGCTGCACGCGGCTGCGGTTCAGCAGATCCATCACGCGCCCGATCCGCATCGTCTCGTCGAAGTAGTCCTGCCCCCGGCTTTCCATCTCGAGCAGGATGCGGTCGATGTCAGCCATGCGGAACTCGAAGTCGCGTGACAGGTCCTGCTGGTAGACGGCCAGCTGCCGCTCGACCTCGTCGAGCATCTCGAAGTCATCCTTCAGCATTGCCAGTCGATCGCGCGCGAACCCCGAATGGCGCTCCGTCAGCGAGGCCCCCACGCCCAGCGGGTTCAGGAGCTTGAGATGCACGCGTCCCGGGGCATCGAGGGTCGTGGCGATGTAGCCCTCTAGGGCCTGGAAGCCGCTGCGCCCCCACGCTTCGGCATCGCCTCCCTTGCCCCGGAGCGCAAGCCGCGCGCTGACTGGAAAGATCTCGGGGCTGAACCCAAGCAGCGCCCGGGCACTGTCCCCTACGAAAGCGCGGACGACGTCGACGTCCCGCTCCGTTTCGAGGATGTCCACCTTGTTGATGACCACCACGACCTTCTTGCCCCAGGCGCGCACCTGCTCGAGGAACGCCCGCTCCGTCTCGGTGAAGGGGCGGTCGGCGGAGGTCACGAACAACACCAGGTCCGATCGCGGGACGAAGTGTGCCGTAATGGCTTCGTGCTCGCGGTTGATCGCGTTGGTGCCCGGCGTGTCCACGATATGGATCTCGCGCAGCAGGGGCGCGGGAGCGGTGATGACATGGAGGTTGGACTCGCGCACCTTTCGCTCGACCGTCTCGCCGTACTGGAGAACGTTGATCTGCGCGGTCGTGGGCGTGACCCCCTCCTCGACGATCCGGCTGCCGAGCAGGGCATTGATGAATGCGCTCTTCCCCGCATTGAACTCGCCGACGATGACAAGGAGGAACAGCTCGTCCAGCTGCTCGATGGACCTCTCGAGGGCTTCCTGATGCTCCGGGGCGGCGTCGAAGCGCACCAGCGCGGTCCGCAGTCGTGAGAGGACCCGGCGTTCTTCTTTGAGCAGTTCGTCCTGATCGGGTGTCAGGATTTTGGACAGCATCGCGGCGATGCTGAGGTGCAGGATCCGGGCCACAGGCAGCCCTGGTCACCGCCTGATAAACTCGTTCCGTCCGTGGGAACACACCATTATGCGGCGCACACGGTGGAGCTGCGCGGCGAGCTGAGCCGTGCCATACCGTCAGAAACACTTCGCGAGCTGCACCGGCGGAGTGGCTGGCGGCACGGTGCCGTTGCGGTACGGCAGTTCGCCATCCTCGCCCTCGCCACCTGGGGACTCATCCGTTTCGACAACCCGCTGATCTGGCTGCCGCTGGCCATCGTGCAAGGCTTCACGGTATTCAACTTCACAATCCTTCTGCACGAGGTCGTTCATCACACGGTGTTTGCCCGTCGGCGGCCGAGGGCCGAGCGTCTGTTGAGCCTGTTGTATGCGATTCCCAGCGGGATGTCGCCGAGCCAGTTCACGCGCTGGCACCTCGACCACCACGAGGAGCTCGGGTCGGACGAGGACGACCCCAAGCGGCATCACCTCTCCCCGAAGGTCAACAAGCGCTGGTACAAGCTGCTCTATTGCACGCCTGCGCTGTTCTTCATCTACTTCCGCGCCGCGCGCCGGGAAGGGGCCACCTACGACCCGGCGCTGCGGGCGAGAATCGCGCGAGAACGTCGCCTGTCGATTGCGGCACACCTGACGGGGCTTGCCGCCCTGTTGTATGTCTTCGGCCCCTACGCCGCGTTCCGAACGAGCATCTTCCCCGTATTCTTCGTGTTCCCGATCGCCTTCACGCTCAACCGCCTCGGGCAGCACTACGACATCGATCCGGACGATCCCGCCAAGTGGGGCACGCTGATGCGGGGGCACAGGTTCTGG
This sequence comes from Acidobacteriota bacterium, assembly GCA_013697225.1. Classification (GTDB taxonomy): domain Bacteria; phylum Acidobacteriota; class Vicinamibacteria; order Vicinamibacterales; family 2-12-FULL-66-21; genus JACCXG01. Next base: position 3,476 of record JACCXG010000541.1, on the reverse strand, counting down.
GATTTCGTGTTCCTGAACTCGAACTACCACCTCGAGCACCACTACTTCCCCGGGGTGCCGTTCTATCGTCTTCCTGCGCTCCAGCGCGCACTCGTCCCGTTCTACGAGCGCAGGGGAACACGCTGGCAGACATACGGCGGTCTTCTGTACGGGTGGTTCGTCGAGAACAAGGCGCCGCACACGAACTGGAGCGCTACTCCTCCGCAGGAATCGGAATCCTCGATACTCCGAGGCGTGTGAGCGCCACGCCAGCAAGGACGGCAACGGCTCCCAGCAGCTTCCGCACTCCCACAGGACACCTGGAAGATCTTCGGCGTTCGTGCTGCCGCCGGAGGGCGGAGCGGGAGCGGGTCCGGGCTAGTGCCGGCCGAGGCTCCCGATCATCTCATCGATCATCACGCGGTTGTCTTCCACAGAGATGTTCCGCCGCAGGAGCTTCGACGCGATAGCGACGGACAACTCGACGGCTTCCCGGCGCACTTCGTGCCGCGCCCGGAGAGCTTCTGCCTGAATCTGACGTTCGGCCGCCGCAACAATCGCGGCGGCTTCGGCTCTGGCTTTCCCCTTCATCTCTTCACGAAGCCGTTCGCCGTCCGCACGGATGGACGTGACGATGGCGGCCGCTTCGACGTGGGCCTGCCGGATGATCTCGGCCGACTCGCGACGGAGCCGCTCCATTTCCTCGGTCGCCCGCTTCGCATCGTCCAGCGAGGCCCTGATCCGATCCTGGCGCTCCTGGAGCGCCGCGAGCAGCGGCTTCCAGGCGAACTTCGTCAGAAGCGCCAGCAGAGTCAGGAACGTGACGATGGTCCAGATGAACAGCCCTGGATCGGGCTGGACGAGCGGGTTCATGAACGCGACCTTCCTTTCACCGCGTGCTCCGGCGGCCGGTGCTGCACGCCTACTTCAGCAGGACGACGAGCAGAATGAAGACTTCGGCCAGGATGGCCACCCCTTCGAGCAGGAACAGCGGCAGGTTGACCGCCGCCGTGATCCGGTCCGCGGCACTCGGCTGGCGCGCCACGCCGTCGGCAGCTGCGGCTGCCAGCCTGCCGATCCCGAGACCCGCACCGATGACAACGAGCCCCAGACCCAGCGCTGCTCCGAAATAATGCAAGAAAACCACTCGATGACCTCCGTTCAGACTGCTTCAGTGATGTGCGTGAATCGCCATCCCGATGAACACGGCAGACAACAACGCAAAGACATATGCCTGCACGAGCACTACGATCATTTCGAGCGCGGTGATGGCGACCGCGATCGGAACCGAGAATGCCAGCCCGACGCCGATACCCACGAACGACTGCCCTGCCATCTCGGCAAAGAGGAAGACGAACGACAGGATCGCCAGAATGGCGATGTGTCCCCCCGTCATGTTGGCGGCCAGTCGCATCGTGAGTGCGAAGGGGCGCACCAGCATGCCCATGAGCTCGATCGGGATCAGGAGAATGTATATCGGCCACGCCAGCCCGCTCGGCACGAGGTTCTTCCAGTGCTGGATGAAGCCGTTCGCTTTCGTGCCTGCCAGGATGACGGCGAAGAAGGTGATGATCGCCAGACCCGCCGTGACGTTGAAGTTCGCGGTGGCGGTGGCGCCGCCGTGGAGAGCGCGGTTCAGGAACGACTCATGGTCGGTGTGCAGCACGAAGCGGTCGAGCAGGCCCGCCACCTCGAAGATGGGAATCAGGCCGATCGCGTTGGCGCACAGGATGAACAGGAAGAAGGTGAGCACGAGCGGGGTCCAGACGCTCGTCCATTTGCGGCCGACGTTCGGCTCGACCATGCTGTCACGCACGAACAGCACGACCGCCTCGAGCGCGTTCATGAATCCGGTCGGCACCAGGCGGTCCTGCCGGAGGTAGCGCCGCACGCTCACGATCGTGACCACGAGGATGACGAGCGCCACGATCCAGAGCATCATGACGTGCTTGGTCACCGACAGGTCGATGCCGAACACCAGTGGAAAATGGATCAGCGGATGGTCGAGACCGCTGTTGGAAACGTGTTCGATGATGACCTTCCCGGCGTCGAACGACTCCGGGTGCGCGGCAGGCGCGTGGTCCTGGGAAACGTAGTCAACCATACGAGTTCTGTCAGCCGACGCCCGAGTGCTGCCCGTCCCCTGCGAACAACCGCCGCAGGTACCACGCCTCCATGACGTGCAGCAGGATGTAGTGGCAGGTAACGCTCACCACGAACGCGGTATTCCCCGAGGCCAGCAGGAGCACCACAGCGGCGACATACGCCGCAAACAGCACCAGCTTGGCGCCAAACAGCTTGATCATGACGCCGGACACTTGCGCTGGCGCCCGGGCGTGCGTTCTCTCCACGATGAACCAGGTCACCAGGGCGGCCGCGAGCGGCCCGAGCATTCCGAGCGCCACGGCCCCTCCGTTGCCCCGTCCGGCCGCGATCCACAGTCCGGCGCAGAGGACCGCCGCGGCTGCCGTCATCCGTATCAGGGGGTTCGCCGCCATACGACCCGGGCAAGCTCGTAAAACCCGACCACGATGCCGAGCAGGAGCCCCCCGAGCAACAGCCAGGGCTCGGTCCCCAGACATCCGTCCGCGAAGTAGCCCAGGCCACCGAGCAGCAGGATGGCCCCGATGAGGGCATAACTGGCCCCCATCACCGGGCCCGCACTTTTCAGGCTCGCCTGCAGGCCTCTGGCCGGTTCGAGGGGCGAGCCGCGCGGCCGCCCGTCGTCGTCAGAGGGTGGTTGCACGGTGACCGCCGAGCTCGTGTGACCGACTGCTCATTATACCGACTTTGTGAAAGAATTCACTTGCGACCTGCGGCCGGAACAGCCGGTTTTCGTGTTCCGGCAGACGAGACTAGCCCGGGAGCCCATGTGTGTCAACGACGGACACCATGAGCACCCACCCCGCAGAGGGCGGACCATACTTACATGCGCAGAGTGGCACAGACGCCCACCTCCAGGCGCGCAAACCCAATCGCAGCAACACTTTCTGCGACTCACCCGGCTTGACCACGCCTGCCCCTGGCCCTATACTCCGATAAATGATCCCTGTTCCTCGTCGCCTGCTTCCGATCTTACTGATCTGCCTGGTGGGCGGCGCGGCACATGCGCAGCCACCCCCCCGGCCGGCGGGCGCAGGCCAGGAGATCCATGTCTCCGCCGTCGACAATCGCGGGCTGCCGGTCACCGGTCTCACCGCCGCGGACTTCATCGTCCGCGAAGACGGTGCGGCCCGGGAAGTACTCAGCGCCGCGCAAGCCGAGGCGCCGCTCCAGATCGCCGTGCTCATCGACGACAGCCAGGCCGCCTCTGACGCGACCGTGTACCTGCGCGAAGGGCTTGCTGCATTTCTGGAGCGCCTGCACGGCCGGGCCGAGATCGCGCTCATCACTATCGGCGAGCGTCCCACGGTGCTCGCCCCCTACTCGAAGGACACGGCTGCGCTCCAGGAGCGGACCCGGCGCATCTTCCCCCGTTCCGGATCCGGCGCCTATCT
>JACCXG010000502.1 GCA_013697225.1 Acidobacteriota bacterium | reverse complement strand
ATGAGGACCCGGATGAAATTCCGGCCGGGCCCGCCAGGCACGTGCGCCATGATCTGACGCTGATGCTCGAGGCCTACCCGGTACAACCCGTGGGGCAGCGCCTCGAGTACCGTCCCCTCAACTGCCGTCCCGCCAGCCTCGCGCGGATCGTCTTCCGTCGTGCCACGGCGATCGGTCACTCCCGCTCACCCTCACGAGACGGAGGTCGTTGCCGACCGCATCGTCAGCACCAGAGGTCCGTCCTTCGTGACCGCAACCGTGTGCTCGAAATGCGCCGACAGGCTGCCGTCCCTGGTGACAGCGGTCCAGCCGTCGGACAGCACCTTGACGGCAGGCCGGCCCATGTTCACCATCGGCTCGATCGCCAGAACCATGCCCTCGGCCATTCGTGGCCCGCGTCCGGGCTCGCCGTAGTTGGCAATCTGCGGCTCCTCGTGCAGCGCCGACCCGATTCCGTGCCCGACAAACTCCCGGACAACCGAAAAACCTTCGCTCTCCACGTGTCGCTGGATGGCGTGGCCGATGTCGGAAATCCGCCCGCCGACCCGAACCTGCGAGATTCCCTGCTGCAGCGCCGCCTGGGTCGCCTGCAGCAAGCGGCGCACCTCCGGGCTGACCTCCCCGACCGGGACCGTGATGGCCGAGTCCCCGTAGAACCCGTTCAGCTTCACGCCCATGTCGAGCGAGACGATATCCCCTTCGTCCAGCGGCCTCGCCGAGGGGATCCCGTGGACGACCTGCTCGTTCACCGACGCACAGAGGGTTGCCGGATAGCCGCGATACCCCTTGAACGCCGGCTCGGCGCCACCGGCCCGCACCAGCTTCTCCGCCAGCGCATCGAGATCCCGGGTCGTCACGCCGGGCGCCACCGTCTCGGCCAGCTCCGCCAGGACGCGGGCCACGAGGGCATTGGCCACCCGCATCCGCTCAATCTCGCCGGGCGACTTGCAGACAATCACCGGTGCACACCACGCGCCGCCGCGTCTGCCAGCGCCGCATCGATGGCGGCGGTCACCACGTCAGGCGGCAGGTTCCCGTCGATCTGGCGGAAGGTCGGGCGCGTCGAGTAGTAGTCCACCAGAGGCTTCGCCTGCCGCCGGTAGATTGCCAGCCGATCACGGACGATATCCACGCTGTCGTCCACCCGGGCCACGAGCTGGCCGCCGCACTTCCCGCACTCGGTCAGCCAGTCCACGGCCGCATTAGAGCCGCACTCCCCGCAGATCCGGCGTGTTGCCAGACGCCTGACCAGCACCTCTTCCGGTACGATGATGTCGAGCACCACCAGCGGACCGCGGCCATCCACCATGCGGTCGAGGGCGCTGGCCTGCACGACCGTCCGCGGAAAGCCGTCGAGCACGAATCCGGTCACCGCATCATCACGATCCAGCCGCTCCTGGACGATGCCGATCATCACATCATCGCCGATGAGCCGGCCTGCTTCCATGTCCTCCTTCAGGACGCATCCAAGGGGAGTGCGGTTGTGAACCGCTTCCCGCAGGATATCGCCCGTCGAGATCTTGGGCAGGGCGCGCGTCCTGGAGATCCGCTCCGCCTGCGTGCCCTTGCCTGCTCCGGGCGGCCCGAGCATCACGAGATTCATCGACGAGTGCTGGCCCCCCTGACGACTGCCCACCTACTGGCCCCGCCTGCCTCTGATCCGGGTCTTCTTCATGAAGCCGTCGTAGTGGCGCATGATCAGCTGCGACTCCACCTGTTGAACCGTATCCATCGCCACGCCCACGATGATGAGCGTCGAGGTGCCGCCGAAGTAGAACTGGACGTTCATTCCTTCGGTGATGAACCTGGGCAGGGCGGCGTCGAGATCGTCCCCGATCCAGGGGAGCTGCGTGAAGTTGACGCCGCTGATCAGCAGAGTCGGGAGAATCGCCACAAGGGCCAGGTAAATGGCGCCGACCAGCGTAATCCGCGTCAGGATCGTGTCGATGTACTCGGCCGTCCGCTTTCCCGGGCGGATCCCCGGGATGAACCCGCCATACTTCCGCATGTTCTCCGCCACATCGTCGGGGTTGAAGATGATGGCCGTGTAGAAATAGCAGAAGAAGATGATCCCCGCCATGTAGAGCACGTCGTGCAGCAGCATGCCTGGCGCGATCTGGTCGAGGGCCAGGCGGAACCAGTTGTCGGGCGCCAGCATCGGGGCGATGGTTGCCGGAAACGCGAGGATCGACGAGGCGAAGATGACCGGGATGACCCCCCCGGTGTTCACCTTCAGCGGGATGTGGGTGCTCGAGCCGCCATACATCCGACGGCCGACAACCCGCTTGGCGTACTGCACCGTCACACGGCGCTGCCCGCGTTCGACGAACACGATGGCCCCGATGACGCAGATCATCAGGGCGAGCAGCAGGATGACGCGGAACAGCGTCATCTGTCCGGTGCTCAACTGCTCGAGGGTCGCAATCACCGCCTGCGGGAGCCCCACGACGATCCCGGCAAAAATGATGAGCGACATGCCGTTCCCGATGCCGCGCTCGGTGATCTGCTCCCCGAGCCACATCACGAACATCGATCCGGTGGTGAGCGTGAGCACGGTCATCAGCCGGAAGCCCCAGCCGGGGCTGTAGACGAGCGGCAGGCCGCCGGCAATCTCCGTCGAGCGCTCGAGAAAAAACGCAATCCCCAGTGCCTGGACGACGCTGAGGACGAGGGTGCCGTAGCGGGTGTACTGGGTAATCTTGCGGCGCCCCAGCTCCCCTTCCTTCGACAGCCGCTCCAGGTACGGCCACACGACGGTGAGCAGCTGCAGGATGATCGACGAGCTGATATAGGGCATGATGCCCAGCGCGAAGATCGTCATCTGCGACAGGTTCTGCCCGGAGAACATGTCGTACAGCCCGAACATCGTATTGCGCGCCTGATCGGCGAGCAGCGCCAGCGCCTCCGCGTTGATCCCCGGCGTTGGAATGTGGCTGCCGACACGATAGACGGCCAGCATCCCCAGCGTGAAGAGCACGCGGTTCCGGAGATCCGGGATGGCGAAAATATTCTTGATGCTGTCTTGGAGCATAGATTCCCTGCGCCGCTCAGCTCACGCGGCGCCTTCGTCTTATCCCAGGACCTCTGCCGTGCCACCGGCGGCGGCGATCTTCTCCGCCGCCTTTCCGCTGAACTTGTGCGCGCGGACGGTGAGCGCCTTGGCAAGCTCGCCGCGCGCGAGAATCTTGACCCTCACATCCTTCTGCACGAGCCCCCGCGCCCGGAGCAGCTCCGGCGTGACCTCCACGCCAGTCTCGAAGCGATCCGCCAGCGTGTCCAGGTTCACGACCTCGTATTCCTCGCGGAACGGGTTGTGGAAGCCGCGCTTCGGCACCCGGCGGTGGAGCGGCATCTGACCGCCCTCGAACCCGCGCTTGTGCCTGAAGCCGGACCGCGACTTGGCACCCTTGTGTCCGCGGCTCGCCGTCTTCCCCTGGCCGGAACCCTGGCCGCGGCCGATCCGCTTCTTCGCGTGCTTGGCGCCCTTCGGCGGACGCAGATTGCTCAAGGACATGATGCGTCTCAGTTCCCTTCGACCGTGATCAGGTGGCGCACCTTCAGGATCATGCCGCGCGTGGCCGGCGTGTCCGCCAGATCCACAGTGTGGCCGATCCGGCGCAATCCCATGCCCTCCACGACCTTCGCCTGGTTCTTGTTGAAGCCGATGGTGCTCTTCACGAGCGTGATCTTCAGCCGGGGGCCGTCACCCGGGGGTTTCGCAGCTCTCTTGTTCATACGTCAGTGCTTCTGTTCCTGCTCCGGATCCTCTTCCTTGCCGCGCAACCGGCGCACGACGCGAGGATCCTTCAGCATCTGCAGTCCCGTGAACGTGGCGCGCACCACGTTGTGCGGATTGGCCGAGCCGAGCGACTTGGTCAGGATGTTCTGAATTCCCGCCGACTCCACGACCGCACGCACGGCCCCACCGGCAATGATGCCGGTGCCGTCTGGCGCCGGCTTCAGGAGGACCTGCCCGGCGCCGAACCGCCCCACGACCGGGTGCGGCACGGTCGTCCCCTCCAGTGGCACGCGAATCAGTGACTTCTTCGCGGCCTCGATGCCCTTCTTGATCGCCGAGGGCACTTCCTTCGCCTTGCCGACGCCGAACCCCACCACCCCATGGCCGTCGCCGACCACCACCAGGGCGCTGAAGCTCAGGTTCTTGCCCCCCTTGACGACCTTCGTGACGCGGCTGATGTTGACAACCGTGTCCTTGAGGTCGAGCTGTGAGCCGTCGATCTTTTCGCGTGTTTCAATCATTCTCGGTTGCCAGTTGCCTAGTTGCCTAGTTGCCAGTCGTCAGTTGCCAGTCGTCAGGCAGTTTCGGGGCTCCCGGCAGGCGGGAAACTGGAAACTGGAAACTGGAAACAATCGGTTTAAAACTCCAACCCTGCTTCACGGGCGGCTTCCGCGACCGCCTTGACGCGGCCGTGGTAGAGGAAACCGCCGCGGTCGAACACTACCCGGGTGATGCCCTTCTCGCGCAGCCGCTCGGCGATGGTGCGGCCGAGCACCTGGGCCCCCGCCGTGTTGCCTGGCCGGGCGGGCCCGCCAAGCTGTTCCTTCAGCGCCGGCTCAGTGCTGGCCGCCGACACCAGGGTCGTTCCCGTCAGGTCGTCGATGACCTGGGCGTAGATGTGCGAGTCACTGCGGAACACCCGCAGGCGCGGCCGCTCGGCCGTTCCGGAAATCCGCTTCCGCTGCCGCAGGCCAATCCGGACGCGGCGGTCCTTGGTCGTGTGAATCTTCATAAGTATCAGCTACCCGCTTCCCGCTTCCCGCTACCGGGTTCCCGCTACCCGCTTCCGCCCGGTTACTTCGCTCCCGTCTTGCCCGCCTTCTTCTTCAGCACCTCGCCCGTGTACCGGACGCCCTTCTGCTTGTAAGGATCGGGCTTGCGCAGCCGGCGCATGTTCGCCGCCACCTGACCGACCTGCTGGCGATCGATGCCCGTGACGGTGATGTGCGTCTGCTTGTCCACGGTGACGTCGATCCCGTTCGGCAGGTCGTAGACCACCGGATGCGAATACCCGAGCGCAAAGTGCACCTGCTTACCCTTCAGCTCGGCGCGGTAGCCGACACCCACGATGTCGAGCTCCTTCTTGAAACCCTCGGTGACCCCCTGGACGGCGTTGGCCACGAGGCTGCGCGCGAGCCCCTGAAACTTCCCGAGCTGGGCGTCTTCGCGGAGGAGCCGCGCGTGCAGCTCCTCACCCTCGAGCTCGAAGCCGATGCCCGGGGGAAGCGGCTGCCGCAGACGTCCCTTCGGACCCTGCACCTCGACGGCGCCGGGCTGGACGTCGATCTTGACCCCCTTGGGGATAGCGATGGGTTTCTTGCCGATTCGTGACATAACCAGTTTCCAGTTGCCAGGTTCCAGTTTGCAGTTCCTACCAGACGTTACAGAGCACTTCCCCGCCGACGCCCGCCTTGATCGCCTCGCGGCCGGTCATCACCCCGCGGGAGGTGGTCAGGATGCTCGTTCCCAGCCCCGCCAGCACGTCGGGAACCTCTTCGGATCCGAAATACACCCGGCGTCCGGGCCGGCTGACCCGCTCGATTCCGGTGATGATCCGCTCGCCGCGCGGGCCGTACTTGAGGAACATGCGGAGCTGCGCCTGCGGCGGCTCGCCGGGCTGCGGGTCGATCACCTTGAAGCCCTGAATGTAACCTTCACTCTCGAGAATGCGCGCGATCTCGACCTTCAGCCGGGACGACGGCATGTCGACCCTCGTATGCCGGGCGATCGTCGCGTTGCGGATCCGCGACAGCATGTCTGCGATAGGATCTGTCATAGTTCATTGCTCTCTGTAGCCACCAGCGTCGGGCTACCAGCTTCCAGCCTGTCGAACTCCAGCCGCCGGCCCTGACGCCGGAGCGGGCTTACCAACTGCTCTTCGTGACGCCGGCGACGTCCCCCTCGAGCGCCAGCTTCCGGAAGCACAGGCGGCAGAGGGAGAACTTGCGCAGATACGCGCGGGGCCGGCCGCACCGCTTGCAGCGGTTCCGGAGCCGGACCTTGAACTTCGGCGTCTTCGCTTCCTTGGCGATCTTGGCGGTAGTGGCCATCGTATTCCTGCTCTTCTTCTTCAGGCTCTTTGCGAATTCCTGCAGCGGTCGCGGCGTCTCCAGGGCGCTACGCGCTCCTGAACGGCATCCCCAGAAGCTGCAGCAGCTTCCGCGACTCCTCGTCCGTCTTGGCGGTCGTCACGACGGAGATGTTCATGCCCCGCGCCTTGTCGACCTTCATGTAGTCGATTTCCGGAAACAGCAGCTGGTCCTTGAGCCCGAGCGTGTAGTTGCCGCGGCCGTCGAAGCCCCGCGGAGAGATGCCGCGGAAGTCACGCACGCGGGGGAGCGCCACGGCGATCAGCCGATCGAGGAACTCCCACATCCGTGTGCCGCGCAGCGTCACCATGGTGCCGATGGGCATGCCCTGCCGCACCTTGAACTGCGCGATCGACTTCTTGGCGCGGGTCACCACCGGCTTCTGCCCCGTGATGCGGCCGATCTCGTCGGCTCCCGTGTCCACGATCTTCGCGTTCTGGGTGGCCTCGCCAAGCCCCATGTTCACGACAATCTTCGTGAGCTTCGGAATCGCCATGACGTTGGTGTAGCCGAACTCCTTCGTGAGCGCGGGCACGACCTCGGTTTCGTACCGTTCCTTCAGGCGGCTCATTTGTCTACCACTCCCTCGCACTTCCGGCAGATCCGCACCTTCCGGCCGTCTCCCAGGATCCGCTTCCCCAGGCGGGTGGGCTGCCCGCATTCGGGGCAGACGAGCTGGACGTTGGAGGCGTGCAGCGGCGCCTCGCGCTCCACCACGCCACCCTTCACGCCCCGCTGCGGGTTCGGCTTCGTGTGCCGCTTGATGAAGTTCACACCCTCGACGACGAGCCGGTTCTTCACCGGGACGACCTTGAGCACGCGCCCGCGCTTGCCGCGGTCCTTGCCGGTCGTCACGATCACGTTGTCGTTCTTCCGAATTGGTGTAGCTAGCCTTGACATATCCGTCTCTTCCAAGTGGCCAAGCGCCCCGTCTTGTTTCCAGTTGCCGGTTTCCAGCTCGTGTCTGGTAACTGGGAACTGGCAACTGGCGACTGAGTCAGAGCACCTCTGGCGCCAGCGAAATAATCTTCATGAAGCGGCGCTCGCGCAGCTCCCGTGCGACGGGGCCGAAGACACGTGTGCCGACCGGTTCCCCCGAGTCGTTCACGAGCACCGCCGCGTTGCGGTCGAAGCGGATGTAGCTCCCGTCCTTCCGCCGCTGTTCTTTGGCCGTCCGGACGATGACCGCCTTCACGACCTGCCCCTTCTTCACGGTGCCATCCGGGGTGGCCTCCTTCACCGAGGCGGTGACAAGGTCCCCCAGCCGCGCGTAGCGCCCCGTCGATCCCCCGATGGGGTTGATCACTGAAATCTTCCGCGCTCCCGAGTTGTCGGCGACGTCGAGGACGGATCGCATCTGAATCATGGCTGCTCCTGCACTGTGCCGGCCCGGCGGCTAGATCTGCTTCGACTTTTCCACGACGCGCGTGACGACCCAGCGTTTGCGCCGGCTCATGGGCCTGGATTCGACAATCGCCACCCGGTCCCCCAGCTTCGCCTCGTCCCCCTCGTTGTGCGCGAGGAACGTGGATGTCCGGCGCTGCGTCTTGCCGTACAGCTCGTGCCGCACCTGTCGCTCGACGGCGACGGTCACCGTCTTTGCCATCTTGTCGCTCACGACAACGCCGGTGATCTCCGCTTTGGCCGCCATCTACGCAGTCTCCTTCTCGCGCAACACCGTCTTCACGCGCGCAAGATCGCGGCGCAGTGCCTTCAGCTTGTGGGCCGCCTCGAGCTGGCCCATAGACTTCTGAATCCGCAGCCTGAAGAGCTGATCGTCCATCTCGCTCTCGCGCTGCCGCAGTTCATCGATCCGCAGATCGCGGATCTCCGCCACCTTCATGACGCTTTCTCCTCGGCGAACCGGGTTGCGAACTTCGTCTTGATCGGGAGCTTGGCGGCCGCCAGACGCATCGCCTCACGCGCGTCGGTCTCGTTGACCCCCTCCATCTCGAACAGGATCCGCCCGGGGCGGACAACGCACACCCATTCCTCGGGAGCTCCCTTGCCCTTCCCCATTCGCGTTTCCTGCGGCTTTTTCGTGATGGGCTTGTCCGGGAACACGCGGATCCAGATCTTCCCGCCGCGCTTGATGAACCGTGTCATCGCCACGCGGGCCGCTTCGATCTGCCGCGCCGTCATCCAGCACGGTTCGAGCGCCTTCAGCCCGTAGTCGCCAAACGACACATCGGAGCCGCGCCACGCCTTGCCCGCCATCCGGCCGCGCTGCTGCTTCCGATACTTGACCTTCTTCGGCATCAACATGATGACAAATCCTTGCTAGCTACCGGCTTCCCGCTGCCAGCGTCCTGTTTCCGCTGCCAGCTTCCCGCTGCGGCTACCCGCTACCCGCTTCCTGCTTCCTGCTTCCCGCTTCAGGCGTCCTGCTCCCGGGTCAGTGAGCCAGGCGGTCGGGAGCCTGTGCCTCACACCCGGGCGGGGCGCCGCGGCGTCCGGTAGTCTTCCTCGCGTCCGATTCGCGGAGCGAGGCGCTCTCCCTTGTAGAGCCAGGCCTTGACGCCAATCGCGCCGTAGGTCGTGAAGGCTTCCGCGAAGCCGTAGTCGATGTCGGCGCGCAGGGTCTGCAGCGGCAGCTGCCCGTGCAGGTACCACTCCGACCGCGCAATCTCGGCCCCGTTCAGCCTGCCGGACACGCGGACCTTGATCCCGCGGGCACCGAAGCGCAGCGCCGACTCGACCGCCTTGCGCATCGCCCGGCGGAACGCCACACGCTTCTCGAGCTGCATCGCCACCGATTCGGCAATCAGCTGCGCATCGAGCTCCGGCTTCTGGATCTCCTGGATGTTGATGAAGACCTCGCGATTGGTCTTCTTCTGAATCTCCGTCTTCAGCTTGTCGACCTCCGTCCCCTTGCGCCCGATGATGATGCCCGGACGCGAGGTATAGATGTCGATCTTCAGCTTGTTGGCGGCCCGCTCGATCTCGATCTTGGACACGCCGGCATGCGAGAAGCGCCGCTTCAACGTGTCGCGCAGCTTCAGATCCTCGTGCAGCAGCTTCGAGTAGTCCTTGTCGGCGAACCACCTCGAACGCCACGTCTTGTTGAAGCCGAGCCGAAACCCGTACGGATGAACCTTCTGTCCCATATCACTCCGTGCGCCAGCCGCCCGCCAGCGCTGCGCTGGTGGGGGACGGCATTTAGCCCGCCGCCTCTTCCGCTGCCTTTGCCGCGCCGCCCGTCTTTGCGGCGGTCGACTTGCGCGCGCCGGATCCCTTGCGCGCACCCTTGCTCTGTGCCTTCGGTTTCGCCCCGCGGGCGCGCTTTGCGGCGCCGGCCCCAGTCACCTCGGCGCGCTCCGTCACCTCGACGGTCAGGTGCGCCGTGCGCTTCACCACCCGGAACGCACGCCCCATCGGGGCAGGCCGGATGCGCTTCTGCGAGGGCCCCTGGTTCGCGTAGCAGGCGTTGACGAAGAGCCGCTCGACGTCGCCGCCAAACCCTTCCTTCTGCTGCGCGTTGGCGATGGCGGATCGCAGGACCTTCTCGATGTCCTTCGCGACCCCCTTCCGCGTAAATCGCAACGTCGCCAGAGCGTGGTTCACGTCACGGCCGCGGATCAGGTCGAGCACGAGCCCCGCCTTCTGCGCGGAGGTACGGATGTATTTCGCCGTTGCGTGCGCCTGCACTGCCATTACCCACCCGCCTTCGGACCCACCGACGCCGCCTTGTCGCTCTTCGTGGTGTGCCCTTTGAACTGCCGCGTCGGGGAGAACTCCCCGAGCTTGTGCCCGACCATGTTCTCGGTGATGTATACCGGGATGAACTTCCGGCCGTTGTGCACCGCAATGGTGTGCGCCACCATTTCCGGCACGACGGTCGAGCGCCGCGACCAGGTCTTGATGACCTTCTTGTCGCCGCTCCGGTTCATCACTTCCACCTTCTCGAGCAGGGGAACATCGACGAACGGGCCCTTCTTCAATGATCTGGACATATGTGCTACCAGCTTCCCGCTACCAGCTTCCCGCTACCCGCTGCGCTGTCGGAAGCTACTTCTGTCGCCGCTGCACAATGAACCGGTCCGTGGCTTTCCGGTTCCGGGTCTTGTAGCCCTTGGTTGGCACGCCCCACGGGGAGACCGGGTGCCGGCCGCCCGAGGTCTTGCCCTCACCGCCGCCGAGCGGATGATCCACCGGGTTCATCGCCACGCCGCGGACGTGCGGCTTGCGGCCGAGCCACCGCGTGCGCCCCGCCTTGCCGAGCGACACGTTCTCGTGATCGACGTTGCCTACCTGCCCGATGGTCGCCAGGCACTCGCTGTTGATCTTGCGGATCTCACTCGAGGGCATCTTTACCGAGGCGTACCCCTCTTCCTTGGCCACCAGCTGCACAGCCGATCCCGCGCTTCGCGCGATCTGCCCTCCCTTGCCCGGCCTCAGCTCCACGTTGTGAATCATGGTGCCGAGCGGGATGTTCCGCAGGGGGAGCGCGTTGCCCGGGAGGATGTCGACATTCTCCCCCGCGACGATGGTGTCGCCGACCTTCAGCCCGGCCGGCTGGAGGATGTATCGCTTCTCCCCGTCGGCGTAGGTCAGCAGCGCAATGCGCGCCGAGCGGTTCGGATCGTACTCGACCGTCGCGACCCTGGCCGGGATGTCCGGCTTGTCCCGCTTGAAGTCGATGATGCGGTAGCTGCGCTTGTGCCCGCCGCCGCGCCACCAGGAGGTCAGCTCGCCCTGATTGTTCCGGCCGCCCGACTTCCGCAGCGGCTCGGTGAGCGGCTTGTAGGGCTCGGTCGCCGTGATCTCATCGAACACCGGCACCGTCTGGAACCGGCGTCCGGGGGATGTCGGCTTGTACTTGCGAATAGGCATGTCACTAATCCTCGAGGCTTCCTGCGGCCAGCTTCCCGGCTACCGCCCCGGCCTTATGCACCCTCCAGGAAATCGGGCATCTTCTCCCCGTCCCTGAGCTTCACATAGGCTTTCTTCCAGTCCGATCGCTGGCCGATGAAGCGCCCCTGGCGCTTGAACTTCCCGTGGAAGATCGAGGTACGAACCGTTTCGACCTTCGAGCCGAGCAGCTTCTCGACCGCGCGCCTGATGTCGACCTTCGTGGCACCGGAGGCCACCTCGAAGACGACCGTCCGCTCCTCTTCGCGCAGCAGCGTCGTTTTCTCGGTAATGAGCGGCCGGCGAATCACGTCTGTCAGTTTCATGACTGAATCCCTTGGCTGCCGGTCGCGGAACTGAAGCTCCGCGCGGCGCAGCATCCTTACTCTTCCGCGGGGCTCCCTGACTCTTCCGCGGGGCTCCCTGCCGCTGACGGCACCTCCGCCCCAGCCGTGGAGCGGGGGGCGGGCGTGAGCGATTCCTGCAGCTTCTCGAGCGCTTCCCTCGTGGCGATCACGCGCGAGGTATTCATAACGTCGCGCGCCGTCACGCGTGCGCTCGGCACGAGCCTGACGCCGGCGAGGTTCCGCGCACTCAGCGCGAACGTCTCCTGCGGGGCCACGTCGATCAGGAGCACCCTGCCGCTGACGCCGAGCCGCTTGAGCATCTCGGCCGTCCCCTTCGTCTTCCGCTCGGCCGCCTCCAGCTTGTCGACCACGACGAGGCTCCCCTCCTGCATCTTCTGCGCGAGGGCCGCCCGCAGGCCGCCGAGCCGCACCTTCTTCGGCAGATCGTAGGCATAGCTGCGGGGCTGGGGGCCGAACACGGTCCCTCCCTTGCGCCAGAGCGGGTTGCGGATCTCGCCGACACGCGCACGGCCGGTGCCCTTCTGGCGCCAGGGCTTCTTGCCCGATCCGCTCACCAGCGCACGATTCTTGGTCGCGTGGGTGCCGCGCCGCTCGGACGCGTTCTGCTGCACCACCGATTCCCAGATCAAGTCGGACTTCACCCGGCCACCGAAGACGTCGTCCTTCAGCTCCAGGTCGCCGACCTTCTCGTTGTTCGTGTTGACGATGTCGATGTGCATGTCCGCTTTCCCTGTGCCCCGCGAGGCTACTTCTTGCCCTTCTTCGCGCCGCCCGACTTGCTCGACTTGGCGACCATCTTGCTGGCTTTTTCGACCTGCACCTGCGGCTCCGGCTTCGCCGTCAGCGCCTTGCGGACCACGACGTACCCGCCGGGCGCCCCGGGGACAGCCCCGCGGACGATGAGCAGGTTGTTTTCCGCATCCACCGACACAATCTTCAGGTTCCTCGTCGTCACACGGTCGCCGCCCATCCGGCCGGCGGCGCGCATGCCCTTTACGACACGCGACGGGAAGGAGGAGGCGCCGATCGAGCCGGGCGCGCGATGGAACATCGAGCCGTGCGTCGCGGCGCCGCCGCGGAAGTTGTGCCGGCGGACGACGCCCTGGAAACCCTTCCCGCGGCTGACCCCGATGACGTCGACCCGGTCGCCGTTGTTGAACACGGCCGAGACGAGCACCTGATCACCGGCATTCGGCGACTCGGCTCCCTTGGCGACCGCCACCTCGCGGCGCACCCGCGTCGGCGGCACGTTGGCCTTCTTGAAGTGGCCGGCGAGCGGCTTCTTCACCCGCGCGGGACGCTCCTCGACCAGGCCGAGCTGCACCGCTTCATACCCGTCGGTCTGCGCGGTCTTCTTCTGCACCACCACGCAGGGTCCCGTCTTGATCAGGGTGCCAGGGGTGACCGTGCCGTCCTGCTGGAACAGCTGGGTCATCCCGATCTTCCTGCCGATGAGTCCTGTCACCATTGCTTCGTGCTCCTGCGCCTGCTGCCAGCGATCTACTTGTGCTCTTTCCCGAACGCCTTGATCTCGACGTCCACGCCAGCCGGCAGGTCCAGCTTCATCAGCGCGTCGACCGTCTGGGGCGTCGGCTCGAAGATGTCGATCAGCCGCTTGTGCGTGCGGAGCTCGAACTGCTCGCGGGATTTCTTGTCCACGTGCGGCGATCGCAGCACCGTCCACTTGTTCTTCTCGGTCGGGAGGGGAATCGGGCCGGCCAGCCGCGCACCCGTGCGCCGCGCCGTGTCCACGATCTCCGTCGTCGACTGATCCAGCACCCGGTTGTCGTATGCCTTCAAACGGATGCGAATCTTCTCGCTGAATGGTGAAGCCATCGTGTGCCTTCTGCCTTTTCCCTTCTACCTTCTACCTTCTACCTTGTTCGTGCCTTGCGAACTACGTCTTCCCCTGCACGCGGGCGACCACTTCCTCGCTCACGTGATTGGGCGCCGGCTCATACCGGTCGAAGTGCATCGAGTACGTGGCGCGCCCCTGCGTGCGGGAGCGGAGGTCCGTGGCGTAGCCGAACATCTCGGAGAGCGGCACGCGCGCGTTGATGATCTGCGTGCCTCCGCGGTCCTCCTGCGACTGGATATGCCCTCGGCGGCTCGAGAGGTTGCCCATGACGTCTCCCATGTGCTCCTTCGGTACCACGACCTCCACGCGCATCACGGGCTCGAGCAGCACGGGCTTCGCCTTCTTCGCGGCATCCTGGAACGCCATCGATCCGGCAATCTTGAACGCCATTTCCGACGAGTCGACGTCGTGGTAGGACCCGTCGTACAACTCGATCCGCACGTCGTCGATCGGGTACCCGGCGAGCACACCGCGCGTGAGCGCTTCCTTGATCCCTTCGTCGATCGGCTTGATGAACTCTTTCGGGATCGAGCCGCCGGTGATCTTGTTTTCGAAGACGTAGCCCGTCCCCGGATCGCCGGGGTAGAGATGAATCTTCGCGTGCCCGTACTGGCCTCGGCCGCCGGTCTGTTTCGCGTACTTCATCTCGCCGTCGGCGGCGCGGGTGAGCGTCTCCTTGTAGGCCACCTGCGGACGGCCGACGCTCGCCTCGACGTTGAACTCGCGCTTCAACCGGTCGACGATGATCTCCAGGTGCAGCTCGCCCATGCCGGCGATGACGACCTCGCCCGTCTGCTGGTCGGTCTTCACGCGGAACGTCGGATCCTCGGCCATCAGCTTGCCCAGGCCCACGCCGAGCTTCTCCTGGTCGGCCTTGGTCTTCGGCTCGATCGCGAGCGAGATGACCGGCTCGGGGAAGTCCATGGCTTCGAGGACGACCGGCTTGCGCTCGTCGCAGATCGTATCGCCGGTGGTGACGGTCTTCAGCCCCACGGCCGCGGCAATGTCGCCCGCGTAGACTTCCTTGATCTCTTCCCGCTTGTTCGCGTGCATCTGCAGCAGCCGGCCCAGCCGCTCCGACTTCTGCTTGGTCGCGTTGTAGACGGTCGTGCCGGCCGCCATGACGCCCGAGTAGACGCGGATGAAGGTGAGCTGGCCGACGAACGGGTCGGTCATGATCTTGAAAGCCAGCGCGGAGAACGGTGCGCTGTCGGACGCCTCACGCTCGACGATCACCTCGGGCCCCTTATCGGGGTCGAACCCGAGGATCGCCGGAACATCGAGCGGCGAGGGCAGGTAGTCGACCACGCAGTCGAGCAGCGGCTGCACTCCCTTGTTCTTGAACGCGGATCCGCAGATGACCGGCACGAAGGCAGGCTCCACCTTTTCTCCCTGCGTGTGCACGGAGCTGATGACCCGATTGCGCAGCGCCCCCTTGATCTCCTCTTCGGTGATCTCCTGCCCGTGCAGGTACTTCTCGAGGAGCTTGTCGTCCGCCTCGCTGACCTTCTCGATGAGCTGCTCACGGTACTGCTGCGCCTCGGCCAGCAGGTCGGCGGGGATCTCCTCGACGATGTACTCGGCGCCCATCGTCTCGTCCTTGTAGCGGATCGCCTTCATCTTGACGAGGTCGATCACGCCGGCGAACTTGTCCTCGCTGCCGATCGGCAGCTGGATCGCGACCGGGTTCCCGCCAAGCTTGGACGTGATCTGCTCGAAGGTGCGCTTGAAGTCCGCCCCGATGCGGTCCATCTTGTTGATGAAGCAGATCCGGGGAACGCGGTACTTGTCGGCCTGACGCCACACCGTCTCCGACTGCGGCTCCACGCCGGCAACCGAGTCGAACACCGCGACCGCGCCGTCGAGCACGCGGAGCGACCGCTCCACCTCGGCCGTGAAGTCCACGTGACCGGGCGTGTCGATGATGTTGATCCGGATGTCGCGCCAGAAACAGGTGGTGGCGGCCGACGTAATCGTGATGCCGCGCTCCTGTTCCTGCTCCATCCAGTCCATCGTCGCCGTGCCTTCGTGCACCTCGCCGATCTTGTACGTACGGCCCGTATAGAACAGGATCCGTTCCGTCGTGGTGGTCTTGCCGGCATCGATGTGGGCCATGATGCCGATATTGCGAGTGCGGCTGAGTGGTGTCTGTCTTGGCATTGAACTTCTCGTGAGCACCGCCCCGGGTCTGCCCCGTGCGGCCTGGCTCGAACCACCCGTTCGGTGATCCGGGCCCGACTTTCCGCGGAGCTGAAGCTCCGCGCTACGACTCCCGCGCTGCTACGCTATCCCTGCAATGTCCCGCTGCGATGTGCGGCGGGTCAGGCCCCGGGCCCGGCGACCTACCACCGGTAGTGCGCGAAGGCCTTGTTGGCTTCGGCCATGCGGTGCGTGTCTTCCCGCTTCTTCACCGCACCGCCGCGCAGGTTGGCGGCGTCCAGCAGTTCGTTGGCGAGCTTCTCCTGCATCGTCTTGCCGTCGCCGCGCGAACGCGCGTAACCCACCAGCCACCGGATGCTGAGCGAGAGGCGGCGGTTCGGGTTGACCTCGATCGGCACCTGGTAATTCGAGCCGCCCACGCGCCGCGACTTCACCTCCAGCGCCGGCTTCACGTTCTCGACCGCCTTCTTGAACACCTTGATGGGGTCGTCGCCGGTCTTCTCCTGGATCGAGGAGAGGCTGGCGTACATGATGCTCTCGGCCGTGCTCCGCTTGCCGTCGCGCATCAACGTGCTGATGAACTTCGTCACCAGCGCACTGTTGTAGAGCGGGTCGAGGGGAACTTCACGCTTCGGAACTTCTCTGCGTCTTGGCATCTTGGCTCTTCTTCAGTCGTTTCGCGCGCCGCTAGGACTTCGGCCGCTTCGCTCCGTACTTCGAGCGCCCCTGCTTCCGCCCCTGCACGCCCACGGCGTCGAGGGTCCCCCGGACCACGTGGTAGCGAACGCCCGGCAGATCCTTTACACGGCCGCCGCGAATCAGGACGAGCGAGTGCTCCTGAAGGTTGTGTCCGACACCCGGGATATAGGTGGTCACCTCGATCCCGTTGGTCAGGCGCACGCGCGCCACCTTGCGCAGCGCGGAATTCGGCTTCTTCGGGGTCTGGGTGAACACACGCACGCAGACGCCGCGCTTCTGGGGGCTGTCCTGCAGCGCCGGGCTCTTGGTCTTGGTCAGGACCGCTGCCCGCCCCTTGCGAACGAGCTGGCTGATCGTCGGCACGATGGCTCCACACGCGCCGGTACATGGCGCGCAAAAAACGTGGTGTTCCAAGCCTAGGGTGCCGCCTCAGCGGCCCGGCACCTGGAACTGACTTACCCTATAAGGTTGATGATGCGGGCGCCCGAGTCTGGCCTGCAGTGTCGCGAGGACCGGCAGCGCGATGTTCCGGATGTTTGTGCCCTAGATAGGGTGTCCCAGGGCCGACCAGAACCTTGCAAATATAACAAACCTCTATTCGCCGATGCAAGCGGCGAGATTTTTTGTGAACGGCATGGTCCCGAATCCGGATGCTGCTGAGGTTGCCGGCGTCTCCCCTGGAGACCACCTTCAGCAGACCAACGGTCGAGCTCATTTACTGATGAGGTATCGATTCTTGAAGGTACACCCTGCCGGAGGTACGAACCGATGAATCGAGATGAATTCGACGGCAAGACCGATCAGGTGAAGGGCAAGGCCAAGCAGGCATGGGGGGACGTGACGGACAACGAGCGGCTCCATGGCGAAGGCGTTGCCGATGAGGCAGGCGGAAACGTCCAGGAAGGCTTTGGGAAAGCCAAGCGGAAGGTAGGCGACGCCATCGAAGACGTGGCGGATCGCATCAAGAAGTAGCCGCAGGTCCTGAGCCCACAGCCGGCTGGTGGTCCGACCACCGGCCGGCTCTTCAGTTCAACCCCCGGCCGGTGATACCACCTCTACTCAACCGCGATACCCGCCTCCCACTATTCGGAATGGCGCGACAGTAAGCACCGCCACCCCTACCAGAGACCCTAGAGGTTTGATCGTTTCCGCGCCGTAGCGGCCCTGACCGGAAGCTCGACCACTTCCGGCCCTTCCATCCCAGTCCTCTTGCCCCGACGCTTCTTCCCGTCGTCTGTCGAGAGGCCGCTGACGATGCCGGACACCAGCGACAGGGTCACTTCGGTCCCGTGCTTCTTGACGACCTTCTTCAGCTGCTTCGAGAGCTTCTTGCGGGTCTTGCGCTTGATGACAGCCATACGTCCTCAGAGGCGACTCATCGCCTGATGTTCGAAATGTGCTCGAGGGCCAGCATCAGGGCCTGAGTGCCCCGGCGGCCGTGTCCCTGTGCCTGAACGGCCAGGTAGAGTTGATGGACGAGAGCGAGCCCCGGGAGCGCGATGCCCATCCGCTGCGCCTCCGCCAGCGCAATCCCCATGTCCTTGATGAAATGCTCCACGATGAAACCTGGCTCGAAGTCTCCTTTCATCACCCGTGGGGCAAGGTTCTCGAGCGTCCAGCAGGCGGCCGCGCCACTCCGGATCGACTGCAGCATGCGCTCGGTGTCGAGCCCTGCCCTGTGCGCATAGAGCAGGCTCTCGCAGACCCCGATCATCGTTCCGGCGATCACGATCTGGTTGCACATCTTCGTGTGCTGCCCGGCGCCGGGGCTCCCCTGATGGACGATGTTGCGACCCAGGATCTGCAGCAGGGGCATCACCGCGTCCACCGCCTCCGGCTCCCCGCCAATCATGATGGACAGCGCACGGTTGCGCGCCCCGACGTCTCCCCCCGAGACAGGCGCATCCACCGCACTTGCACCCGCCTTCCGCGCCGCCGCCTCGATTTCCCGCGCAAGCGTCGGCTCGGTTGTCGTCATGTCGACGAGCACGGCTCCCTGCCGGGCACCCGCAAGGATGCCGTCCGGCTCGAAGTACACGGCGCGAACGTCAGCGGGGAACCCGACCATCGTGAACACGACGTCCGATGATTGGGCCACCGCACCTGGAGAGTCAGCCCACGTGGCTCCGCGTTCGAGCAGCCCGGCTGCCTTCTCCCGTGTACGGCTGTAAATGGTCGTTCTGTACCCCTCGGCGAGGAGATGGCCGCACATCGAGTGCCCCATCACGCCGGTGCCAATCCAGCCGATCCGTGTAGTGTTCGAGACCGCGCCGCTCACGAGCTCAACACTCCGTACAGGCGCACGGTTCTGGCACGGCGGAAGAACAGGACGGCAGGGGTTCGACTCGTCAACTTGCGGGTGCCCATGTGCTCAGCCTGTCGTGGTGTAGTCCACAACGAACACGTCGGCAACGATGCCAAGCTTGCCCAGCAGCTCACCGAACTTCTTGTGCTCCGGGTGGGGCAGGTAGGCGTCCCTGGCCGCGGCGTTCTCGAACGTCATGAGATACACGTGCGTGAAGCCGAGGTTCCGCCCTTCGGGGCTGTTGTTCACCCCGTGCTCGAACCCCGTGATCCCGGGGATCTTTCCACGCAGTTCGCTGAATGCGCGGGTGACCTGCTGAATCTGGTCGGGGGTTGCTTCCGGCTTGAACTTGAAAACGACGACGTGGCGAACGGACCCTTTCTGGGCATTGGCAGGAGTAGGCATGGACAACGCTGCAAGAACGACAACACAAAACAGAACAACGGCACGCATCTTACTCACCCCGATCAAGCCTCTTCGCACTGAACCTCCTGTTGTGACCCGTGTCTCATCCGATCACGGCTGTGGAACGGGCCACCGATCGGACGGCGTACGCGCCGTCTTCAGGTAGGCCTCGATCCTTCCGACAATCTCGGGATGTGACGACGCGACATCCTGTCCTTCGGACGGATCCTGCTCGAGGTTGTACAGCTCGAGGGGCCCATCGGCCTTCAACCGAACACCCTTCCACGTCCCCATCCTGACCGCCTGCTGAAACCCGCGCTCGTGGAACTCCCAGTAGAAAAACGGATGCGTGGGCTGCGTCTCGCCGCGAAGCGCCCGGGCCATGGACATTCCGTCGAGTCCGGCGGGGACTTTGGCGCCCGCGATGTCGGCAAACGTCGGCAGCACGTCCCAATGAGCCCATGGGTGATCGCTCACCCGACCGGCAGGAATGGTCCCTGCCCAGCGGGCGATGGCAGGGACGCGAATGCCCCCCTCGTACAAATCCCGCTTGATGCCCCTGAGAGGACCAGCGCTCTTGAAGAAGACGGGATCCGCTCCCCCTTCACGGTGCGGACCATTGTCGCTCGTGAACATGACAAGGGTACGGCCGTCCAGGCCGCGTGCCCGGAGGAGGTCGGTGAGGGTCCCGATGTCGCGGTCCATCCGGGTCACCATCGCCGCAAAGGCGGCACGGGGTGTCGGCTGCGACCGATAGCCCAGCGACGCGGCGTCGGGCCTTGCGCCCGCGAGCACCGCATCCGCCTTCGGATTCTCGAACGGCGTCTCGGGAAATTGCCCGCGGAACCTTGCGAGCGCCTCTTCGGGAGCACGCATTTCCGCGTGAGGCACCGTGTAATTCAAATAGACGAAGAACGGCCGTGGGTCGTCGCGCTCGATGAACGCCGCCGCTTCCCTGGTGAACAGATCGTTCACGAAGTCGCGCTGGAGGTCGGTCTGCACCTTCTCACCGTTGCGGTACAGGTGATCGGTGAACTGGCGGTGCGCATGCCGGTGGTCGAGCACGCCGAACGCATGGTCGAACCCCTGATTGTCCGGCATACCGGATGTGCCGGGCTGTCCGAGTCCCCACTTTCCGATAACCGCCGTACGGTAGCCGGCCCCCTTCAACACTTCGCCGACCGTGACATCTTCCGCGCGGAGCGGGACATCCCCTTCCGGCAGGCGGCCGTTCCCCCGGATCCAAGCATGGCCGGTGTGCAGCCCTGTCATCAGCGCCGCGCGGGAAGGGGCGCAGACGGTGCTCCCCGAGTAGTAATTCGTGAAGCGGATGCCTTCCCGAGCCAGCCTGTCGAGCGCCGGGGTCGCGAAGCGCTCCTGGCCATAGACGCTGAGGTCGCCGAAGCCCAGATCGTCGGCGTGAATCAGCAGGATGTTCGGCGGGCCCGGCGGCTGCACGGCGGCAGGCTGGCGCGCGGCGCCAATACCCAGCCAGAGGCCCGTGGCCAACGTGAGAATCAGGTAACGCATGAGCGCCTCGCCAAAGACCTTACACCCCTCCCGCACCTGAAGGGAAGCGGTCTCCGGGGATCCTCGCCGTCAGGCCTTCGACGAGCCCGTTAAGGTTCTGCCCGAGTTGACGCAGGCGGTGAATTCGATCGGCGTCCCGCTCGGCCCGCTGCGCATCCGGGCACGGGTGCTCTCCTTCGATGGCGAGAACGCGCAACCCCGCGCGGAGAGCTATGGCAAATAGGTACGGACGCCAGCCCCAGCCGAGCGCCGCACCGGCGCCTTCGGCAGAGGGAACCAGCTCCCGGTTCAGGACACACGGTCCATAGAGGTAGTCAGCGGGGAGGCGGAGGGCTTCTCCCGCCAGGGTGTTGAACGCTGACTCAGCGAATTTCTGCGTGGAGGGGTAGGTGTCGAGACTCCTGGCGGACCGGGCGGCAAGTACCACCCCTACGTCGTTGTCATCCGGCGCCTGGCTGAGGAAGGAGGCCAGCCGGCTCTCCACGAACGACTCCTTGTCGGGTTCGAGATACAGGATGAACCGGCGGCCGGTCTGCGCCGCAGCGCGCAGGCTGGCTTTGATCTGACCCACCAGCCCCGGGTGGTCTGGCGGTACGGCTTGAACCGCCGGCAGCCCGGCAACGTAATCGAGGAAATCCGGTGGAGAGCCCCCGTCGCTGATGGCTACGGGCATTCCGGCCGCCGCGAGGCCGGACAACGCTGCCGCCACGAGCCGGTGTTCCTCAGGATCCCGGACCAGGGTCAGCGTGGCAATGGCAACATCGCTCCTCTGCATCGTCACTCTACCTG
>JACCXG010000489.1 GCA_013697225.1 Acidobacteriota bacterium | reverse complement strand
TCGTGGAATCTGAACCGGTACCTCGGCTGGCTGGGAACCGCGCTCCGACTCTGGCTGGCCGTGATCCAGGTGTGCGTCCACTACCGCGGCCGCAACTGACCAGTGAATGTAGAGAGAGGCGCCCTGCGTCGAGTGACAGAAACTCGACCCCCTGCAACGGGGATCGTCGTGACGCCGTCCGCCGGGCACAAGACGGGACGAGCGCCCCCCGTTCGAAGCTGTGGGGTAGAATGCGGCGCGCGGGTTCGGCTGCCCCCTTGCAGGTCGCGAGCGGGATGGCGAATCGATGAAACTGCTTCGACAGCTGGCGCTCCTCGGTGCGGCCTACTTCCTGTTTGCCCTGCTGGGGGCGAGGTGGGCCACCGTCAGTGGTGCGGCGTCACCGGTGTTCCCTGCGGCCGGGGTCGGACTCGCCGGCCTGCTCCTGTGGGGAACGCGCCTCTGGCCTGCGATCTTTCTCGGGCGGCTGGCCGTCGCGGTTCTCGACGGATCGCTGCCCTTCTGGGCGGACGTCGCCATCGCCGCCGGGAATGCCCTCGCCGCCGTTGTGGGTGCCGAAGTGTTCCGCCACACGGGGCTGGACCTCTCGCTACGCCGGCTGCGCGACGTGCTGGGCCTCAGCGCCGTGATGCTCGCGCACTCCGCCATCGCGGCGACCGTTGGCGTGGGCTCGCTCGCAGCCGCTCGCGCCATGGATCCCGGTGCCGCCGGCGTCGTCTGGCTGAGCTGGTGGGTGGGCGACGTCTCAGGCGGATTCGTAATGGCCCCGTTGCTCCTGGCGTGGGGGCGAGGGGGGCCTGTGAGCCGCGACCGCACGTGGTGGCTGAACCTTACGTCGAGCGCCGTCACCTCCGTCGCGCTCACCTGGCTGGTCTTCCTCCCACCCGAACGCCCCCTGCTCCGTACCTTCCTCATATTCCCGTGTCTGATGTGGGCGGCGCTCGGCGCCGGGGTTCGCGGCGCCACGCTGGTGTTCCTCCCCGTGAGCGCGATCGCCCTGTGGGGCACGACCCTTGGCTTCGGTCCCCTCGCAACCGCAGGGGAAATCGCCGGGCAGCCCATCCGCTTTCTCCTGCTGCAGCAGTTCATCGTCATTGCCGCGTTGACATCGCTCGTCCTCGCGGCGGTCGCCGATGAGCGCCGGGGAAAGGAGGCTCTCCAGGTGAGCCAGGAGCGGCTCGCCCTCGCCCTCGAAGCCGGTCGGCTCGGCTTCTGGGACTGGCACATCCCGAGCGGCCATGTCACCTACGGCGGGCTCTGGGAGCGCATGCTGGGATATGGACCAGGGGAGACCGAGCCACATGTGCGCGGGTGGGAGCGGCTGGTGCACCCGGAAGACAGGGAGCGCGTCACGGCCCTGCTCCGGGATCATCTCGAGGGGCGCGCGGACTTCTACGAATCCGAGCACCGGCTCCGCCACACGGATGGCTCGTGGCGCTGGATTCTCGCACGGGGTCGTGTGGTGCAGTGGCAGGACGGAGGACAACCGATCCGCGCCGTCGGCACCCACACCGACGTGACCTCCCGGAAGGAAGCCGAGGCCGAGCGTGCGGAACTGCTGCAGCGCGAGCGTAACGCCCGGCTGGATGCCGAGCGGGCCGTTCGCCTCAAGGACGACTTTCTCTCGACGCTGAGCCACGAACTCCGCACCCCCCTCAATGCCATCATGGGATGGTCTCAGCTCGTGCTGAGGCGGCTGGACGGCCCGCCCGGTGATCTCCACCATGCGCTGACGGCCATCGACCGCAACGCCCGCATGCAGGCGCGCCTCGTGGAGGACCTGCTCGACATGAGCGGGATCATCTCTGGCAAGCTGCGCCTGAACATCGAGCCCGTGGACCTGCGCGACGTGGTGAGCGCCGCGATTGCCTCGGTTGCGCCGGCGGCGGAAGCCAAGGACATTCGGCTGGAGTGGAATGGCGGGCCCAGCCCGGAGATCCTCCAGGCCGATGCAGCCCGCCTGCAGCAGATCGTCTGGAACCTCCTCAGCAACGCCATCCGGTTCACGCCGCCCGGCGGCGCCGTGAAGGCAGGGCTCGCCAGGCTGCCTGGCCATCTGGCCATCAGCGTCTCCGACACCGGTCAGGGCATCGCACCCGAGTTCCTGCCATATGTCTTCGACCGGTTCCGGCAGGCGGATTCCTCGACGACACGGCACCAGGGAGGGCTGGGGCTGGGCCTGGCGATCGTGAAGAACCTCGCCGAGCTCCATGGCGGCAGCGCGCACGCCACGAGCGACGGCCTTGGGCACGGCGCCACCTTCACCATCATGCTGCCGCTCACCGCGGCTGACGCGAAGCATGATACGCAGGCCGCCACGGCTGGACGAGCCGAGGCGCAGGAGGTGGCCGCGGGGGTGGTCGATCTGCGTGGTGTCTCCGTCCTGTTCGTGGACGATGAGCCCGATGCGCGGCAGGTAGTGGCCAGGCTGCTGGAAGAGACACGCGCGTGCGTCACTGTCGCCGCGTCGGCCGGAGAAGCGTTGCGCGTGCTTCAAAGTGATCCGCCGGACGTGCTCGTCAGCGACATCGGCATGCCCGGTCTTGACGGCTATGACTTGATCCGCGCCATCCGCGCGCTGCCGGTCGAGGGGGGCGGAGGCGTGCGCTCAATCGCGCTGACCGCCTACGCCAGGCCGGAAGACCACACCCGGGCGCTGCTCGCCGGATTCGACCTGCACCTGCCGAAACCTGTTGCGCTGGCCCACCTCTCGGCGGCAATTGCATCGCTGATGGGCCGGCCCGGTGGCTCATCTGCCGCGGGAGTCGTGCGGAACGCCGATTGACACACCGGGCTTCCGCCTCTCCATGGCCTGGTCCTGACATATTCTTGCTAACGGAGGGTCATCGCAATGCAGCACGTCGTCCCGTTCGTCGCTCTGGCCCTGTCGCTCGCGCTGCCGCCGGCCGTTGCGACGCAAACAGCTCCGAATACGCTGACAGCGCAGGAAGAGGCCGCCGGCTGGCAGTTGCTGTTCGATGGCAGGTCTCTCGACGCCTGGCGCGGATATCGCCGCGACACGCTGCCGGAATCCGGCTGGGAGATCAAAGATGGCACCGTCCGCACGATTCCGAAGGTCCAGGGGGCCGACCTCATCACGCGGAAGACCTTCGGTGACTTCGAACTCACCTGGGAGTGGCGTATCGCACCCGGTGGGAACAACGGTGTGAAGTACTTCGTGACCGAAGAGCGCCCGAAGTCGCCGGGGCACGAGTACCAGATGATCGACGATGCCGGCTATCCGGGCGAGCTCACGCCGCAGCAGTGGACTGCCGCCTTTTACGACGTCCTGCCCGCGGCGGCTGACAAGCCGATGCGGCCCGCGGGTGAGTGGAATTCATCGGGGATCGTGGTCCGTGGCACTCGCGTCGAGCACTGGCTGAATGGAAAGAACGTCCTCACGTACGAGCTCGGGAGCCCGACGGTGAAGGCCGGACTCGCGAAGAGCAAGTTCAAGGACCAGCCCGGCTTCGGCGAGAAGATCACGGGGCACATCATGCTGACGTACCACCAGGACGAGTGCTGGTATCGCAACCTCAAGATCCGCGAGATCCAGTAGAGCTGAGGCTCGGAATGCACACCGCGCTGCTGAAGCGATTCGCACGGTCCGGAGCACGTCGCGGCTTTGCGACGGGCGCGCGCTCCGGGACTCCAGCAGCCCATCACGGTCAGGGGACTAGTCGGCGCGCTGCGACTTCGAGAGAATCGCATTCACTTCAACATCCCAGTTCTGGACAATGGTGAGCGAGCGGATGTCGAGCTCCGGCGCCCTGATGAACAGAAACCGGCGACCGTCCGGCGACACGTCATAGGTGGGGGCGGTGTTCACCTCGTGAAGCGTGTGAACCGGGTTGACGACGGCGACGGGAGCGGAGTGCTGGAAGGTCTGGCCGGCAGACACCGCGACGGCCATGAGCGTTCCATCCCTGGCCCGATAGAAGATCTCTCGTCCATCTCGCGACCAGATGGGAAGCTGTCCGAATCCTGCGGAGACCACGGTGCGACCTGATGTCACGGCGGGAAAGGGTCTGACCACGATCTGCGGCTCGTCGGACTCTTCCGACTGATACACGAGCCATCTGCCGTCGGGTGAGAGCCTGGCGTCCCGCTCGTCGTACGGCTCGGCAAGCAGCCGCGTCAGGCGCGGGTTCGCCCCCGTCGACAACGTACCCAGATCAATCTGCCCGTTCGGGGCCTGCTGGAGCGATACGAGCAGTGTGGCTCCATCAGGTGTGATCGCCAGCGGCTTGATACGCTGACCACGCGGGCCCTTGAAGAGCGTCAGGATGGCACCCGAATGATCTGCCGCAATCGAACACACCTTGTTTTCGTCACTCGAGAAGAAGATGCGTGAGCCATCGGGCGACCAGACCGCCATCGAGTCTCTGTCGGGCCCGCGGGTCAGCCGGTCAATCAGCCTCGGTGGCTTCAGGCCGAACACCCAGATATCGCGGTCGCCGTCGGGCTGATACACGGCGACGCGCGTGCCATCCGGAGAGAGGCGCGGCTGCGCGTAAAATCGCGCGCCTGTCTCGATCGGCTCCTCGCGTCCCTGGCGATCCACCCAGATCAGACGACGATCTCCCGGCGGCGCCGCGTACACGAGCGTCCCGCCGCTCGACAGGGCATACATTGGCGCGGCCGAAAATGCCGCGTGCTGGACACGAAGCGACAGGGGCACCTGTTCCCCCACGAGACGCCTCTGACCGAGGTCAAAGCGGCTGGCGAAGAACGAAGCTCCTCGCGCAAACACGAGCGCATCGTCGCCGATCAGCCGGGCACTCGTCGCGTTCGGCACGACCTCATGCGACTGGCCTGGAGTGCCGTCGTCATTGCGGCGCGAGACGGCCACACTATTCACCGAGCTGTACCAGCCTCCGCGCAGCACCGTAAACAATAACGATCCGTCGGAAGAGAGTGCGGGCCTGTGGTGTGCCTCCTCGTCCTCCTTCAGCACCGTTACAGGTTCGGTCGGACGTTCCGCAAACGGAGAGTCCTGAATTCGGACCTGCTCCAGGCGACGCTCGAGCCCGGCGAGGAGCAGGCGATTGTCCGGCAGCCACGTCAGGATACTCGCGCCACAATCTGAGCACAGCAGCATCGACGAGCCGCCCTCAACCGCAACCTTGCTGACACGCCCCCGGCGCGAGAACGCGATCCACTCGCCGTCAGGCGAAAAGGCCGGACTGCCGGCCCCTTCCGTAGTTGGTATCTCGAGCGTGTTGGCGGTATCAAGAAAGTACACGTAGAGCGACTTGTTTCCATTTCGCACGCCGACGTAAGCGACCCGGCGGCCGTCGTCCGACACGGCGAACGAGGTTGTCGAAGGAGTGGGGATGTCGAGAGTGACCCCCGGGGGAAAATTCAACGAAAGGCGGGTGGTGAGCCGCGCGGGCGCCGGCGGGATCGGGGCGCGCCAGACCGTCCCTGTCACGAGGAGCCCCGCCACCGTGGCGATCCCGAGGGCCACCACGTGACGCTGCGGGCCGGGCACACGATGCGACACCGCCGCGGTTGTTGACGGCGTCGTCTCCTTCGGCTCGTCGCGCGCCCAGATCAGCTCAGTTTTCAGATCACGAGCGGTCTGCCAGCGATTGTCGGGATTCTTCTCCAGGCACTTCCGGACGATGTGCACCAGGCTCGCGGGCGCGAGCGGCTGCAGGTCACGGATAGA
>JACCXG010000534.1 GCA_013697225.1 Acidobacteriota bacterium | reverse complement strand
GGATCTCTCCGGACGCCGTGACGGCGAAGCGTTCAGTGTGGCTGATCGGGTGCAGAATTCGCTCCGACGTCACCGCATCCAGCCGCTCGGACACGAGGCGCTCCCGGAGAAGATCTCTGAGCGCATTCCGCGGATCGGCTCCGCCCACTTGCAGGGAGTCGGGGCCGTACGCGGCAACGCCGCCGTCGGTGAGGTAGTGAGGGGGGAGGACGAAAAATCCCTTGATCGTGCGCGCCGTCAGGGCCTCACGCGCTTCGTCCACCGTGCCGAACGGCCGGAATACGAAGCGGGAGGAGGTCATCGCACTGCCCAGCGCATCGGCCTGCCCGGCGGCCTCGAGCGTCCGGCGCATCTCCTCGGGGACGAGCGGACCGGATTCGGCACCGACATCCCCCGACAGGCGCAGCACACCCGCCTGATCGACGACGCCGTGAACTGCCGGCTCCCGGTCCTGCTGCGCAGTGTAGTACGCAGGGATCGCAATGAGGCCGGCATATCCCGCCACGAACAGCGGCATGCCAAATGTGGCAATCAGATAGCCGGCGCGCCTCACGGTCCCCAGGAACTCGAACGTCGCAACCGTGCGGATCTTCTGAAAACGGTTCACGCCCGCCCCTCGCGGACGACGTGAAGGAAGATGTCTTCCATGGGGGCGAGCAGCGGCTCGAAGCGGTCGATGATGGCGCCTGCCTGCACCAGCGCTGTCAGCACGACGTTGGGCGCCGTGCCATCCCTGAGCAGCAGCCGCCAGTGCCCGTCACCCTCTTCTGTGCTGGTCTCCACGTGCGGCACTGCGGGCAACGGCCCGCGCACCTGCACGCGGACCTCCGGCAGCGAGTGCCGCCGCCGTACCTCGGCGACCGTGCCGTACACCACAAGCTCCCCGCGGTTGATGAGGGCCACCCTGTCGCACAGGGCCTCCACCTGGTTCATGTGGTGTGTCGAGAGGATTGTCGTACGGCCGCTGCGCCGCCGCTCCGCGAGCAGCTCCTGCACGAGCCGGACGTTCACGGGATCGAGCCCCGTTGTCGGCTCGTCGAGTACGCAGAGATCCGGATCGCTGAGGAGGATTGAAGCGATCTGAACCTTCTGGGACATTCCCTTGCTGAGCCGATCCACCCGCCACGAGGCCACGTGCGGCAATTCGACCTTGTCCAGCCAGGCCAGTGATCTCGCACGCGCCTCACGGCGCGTCAGCCCCTTCAGCGCGCCGAAGTACGTCATGACCTCGAGGACCGGCTGGCGCGTGTAAAGGCCGCGTTCCTCCGGCAGATAGCCGAGCCGATCGAGATCCTGACGCCGGCGGGGCTCCCCGAAGACCAGCACGCGCCCGCCGTCGGCGCGGATGATGTCCATCAGGATCCGGATGAGGGTGCTCTTCCCCGCGCCGTTCGGCCCGAGCAGCCCGAAGATCTCCCCCGGCTGCACATCGAACGACACTCCGCGAAGGGCCACCGTCTGCCCATACGATTTCTCTATCTCCTCGAACCGTAGCACTGGCTCCTTTCTTCGCTTTTCCCTTCTCCCTTTTCCCTTTTGCCTTGACTGAGTCCTCCTTCAGCGCAGCCCCTGGGCGATACGGTGCAGAAGGATGGCCGCGCGTTTGGTCTGTGAAGGGAGCGTCGTGAGATCCGCCGTTTCCTGTGGCGTGTGGTCGCTGTGCCCCATCAGCCCGATGCCGTCCAGGATCATCTCGGCGTGGCCGGCAACGAACGACACGTCGGCGGCGCCGGCGCGATCGGGGTCCACGGCGCTCACCGGTCCGGCCCCGACGTCCCGGCTCGCCTGATCGTAGAGCTCCAGCAGGCGGCGGTTGGCGGCCGTGGGGGCGAGTGGCGGGTAACCGGCCTCGAAGGTGAGCCTTGCTGACGTGTGCGGCAGCGACCGGCCGGCGATCGCACGCATCCGCTCATTCGTGCGCTCGAGCTGCTCGACGGAGAGGGTGCGGACGTCTCCCATGACAACGGCGTGTCCCGCAATGACGTTCTCCT
Source organism: Acidobacteriota bacterium (assembly GCA_013697225.1). Classification (GTDB taxonomy): domain Bacteria; phylum Acidobacteriota; class Vicinamibacteria; order Vicinamibacterales; family 2-12-FULL-66-21; genus JACCXG01. Next base: position 459 of record JACCXG010000534.1, on the reverse strand, counting down.
TGCCGAAGGCCGTGCCGCGTGCCTGGGGTGCATCGAGATCCACGTCCGTGCCTCCGAGCATCACGCCGGGATTGAACGTCAGGTGTGGTTCCCCCGCGAGCGTCTCCCGGAACGCCTGCAGGATGCGGGCGGCCTCGTAGATTGCACCGGCACCGATGTCCTGACGAAAGATCTGCGAGGAGTGCGCGGGCTTCCCCTCCACCTCGAGCCGCCAGCGTGTGGTGCCGCGTCGGGCGATCACCGCCATGCGCGGATCTCCCGGGCCGTTCTCGAACCCGAGTGCCACGTCGGCCCCTTTCGCTGCGGCGACGAGCGCCTCCCTGGCTGCCGCGAGCGGGGCTCCGGTCAGCTCCTCGTCCCCCGTCAGCACCGCCGTGACGTGCAGGCGGTCGAGGGAGCCCACCGCGTGCAGCGCCCGCAGCGCCGACAGCATCACGACATCTCCCCCCTTCATGTCGA
>JACCXG010000455.1 GCA_013697225.1 Acidobacteriota bacterium | reverse complement strand
ACGTGGACGAGACCGCACAGACGGTGAGATCCTGGGCCATATTCGCCGGCTGCGTTCTGGTCGTGGCGGTCCTCTACTGGGCCCAGGCCGTACTGGTACCATTCGCCCTGGCGATCCTGCTGACCTTCGTGCTCACCCCGCCGGTGACCTGGCTCGAGCGCTGGATCGGGCGTGTCCCGGCAGTGCTGCTCACCGTCACGCTCGTGTTCACGCTGCTGGGCCTGGCGGCCTGGGGGTTCACGCGGCAGCTGCAGCACCTGGCCGCCGACCTACCGGGCTATCGCGCGAACATACGGGCCAAGATTGCCGACGTGCGCGGCGCTGGCAAGGGAGGCACGGTCGAACAGCTGCAGGAAACCATCGAAGACCTCAAGGGGGATCTCGGCGCCTCGACGCCGCCGCGGGGGACCGTTTCGCGGCCGGTCATCGTGGCGCCGGAGACCGCTGCAGGGTTCTCCGGCTTCAGCTGGCTGGGGCCGCTCGTCGGTCCACTCGGGACGGCGGGTCTGGTGCTCGCGCTCGTCATGTTCATGCTGCTCGAGCGGCGCGATCTGCGCGACCGGCTCATCGGGCTCTTCGGCCAGGGCCGACTGGCGATCACGACCAAAGCGTTTGACGAAGCGGGGAGCCGAGTCAGCCGGCAGCTGCTGATGCAGTCGCTCGTGAATCTCGTCTACGGTGTCGGCGCCGCCATCGGCCTCTACTTCCTGGGTGTGCCGTATCCGTTCGTGTGGGCGGCGCTCGGCGCGGCGCTCCGTTTCATTCCGTACGTCGGGCCGGTGCTCGGTGCGGGCGCCCCTATCGTCGTCAGCCTGGCAGCGCTCGAGGGCTGGCAGGGTCCGCTCATGGTGGTGGCGCTCTTCGTCGGCCTCGAGCTGTTCACAAATCTGGTACTGGAGACCGTGCTCTATGCGGGTGCCGCGGGGGTATCGCAGGTCGCGCTGCTCGTGTCAGTTGCATTCTGGACCTGGCTGTGGGGCCCGCTGGGGCTCCTGCTCGCCACACCACTGACGGTCTGCCTTGTCGTCCTCGGCAAGCACGTCCCCGGCCTCGAGTTCCTGGGAACCCTGATGGCCGACAGGCCAGCGCTCGCGCCCGAATACAACTATTACCAGCGGCTGTTGGCCCGGGATCAGAGCGAGGCGGCCGACTTGGTGGAGCGCTACATCGCGCAACACCTGCCATCGTCCGTTTACGACGCGCTGCTGCTGCCCGCGCTCAACTACGCGGAACGCGATCGGCTCGAAGGCCGGCTGTCAGCGGCGGAGGAGGCCACGGTCAGCGAGGCGACGCGGGAGCTGATGGGCGATGCGGTCGAGTGGATCCGGAAGCTGAGGCCCGAGCCCGTAACCGGCTCGGAGGAGCCGGCTTTACCGCAGCCGCGGCAGCCGCTGCGAGTGCTCGGGTACGCTGCGAACGGTACTGGCGACGAGCTCGCGCTCGGCATGCTCGCGCATCTCGTCGAGGATCTGCCGATTCAGCTGGACATCCACCCGGCGCGCCTCCACGCGAACGCGCTTATCGCGCTCGTTCAGAGCCAGAAGATCTCCGTCCTCTGCATCGCCGATCTCCCGCCGAGCCCGCCCTCGAAGACCCGGTACGTCGTCAAGCGCCTCCGCGCCGCGATCCCGGACCTCCGCATCGTGGTCGGGCGCTGGGCGCCACCGGCGCTGGCTGACGAGAGCCCGGAGGGATTGATCCAGGATGGCGCGACCGGCGTCGCGGCGACGCTGCTGGGGACGCGCGACTATCTGGCCACCCTGCTGGATAAACCGCGCGTGGCCCTGCCCGAGACGGGTGTGCACGCGGCGTCGCGCCGTCAATGATCGTGCGCTGTCGCAGGAAGTCCTGGATGCGGGCCTGGCGTTTGTCGAAGCCGGATGCTGCCAATAGCTGGGCGCCTGGATCATCCGACGCCGCATCGCCCTATGTCAGAGCAGTCGCGCCGGCACGTACCGAAGAGCATCGCGACGCACACGAGCAAGTGAAGCTGAGAACTGTGTAGGAAATGTGTGAGCGAGTGTTTCCGTGTCACTCGGTGAGCGTCGCCGGAATCGCTTCCAAGCGTGCTCCTCCATCCGCCTTCGCCCGCGTCAGAATTCAGCGCGAGCTATGGCGAGATGTCCCGCCGAAGCGGCAAAGCCGCGGAGGAGGACACCCACTCGGACATCTCTCCGTTTAGAATCAACAAGTTACAGTCAGGCGGTGATCGGTGTTTCCCCGATTGTGAGAAGTCCTCCAATCGTGCCGCGATCACTTGCGGGCTTTTCCAAGTATAGCCGTCTCCGCAGACGCGCGGAACGGCCCCGATCGGGCGAGGTCTGCGCCGATGACCGTTCTTGGTCCTCACTATGCCGCGGCGTTCACCAGGACGGCACGGCCTCGCTGGCGTGGAGCTTCGAATCGCTCTTGTCCTCGCGCGGAAGGCTCCTTCGAGATCGCCGTCCCAAACTGTTCCCGATTGAATCGACTGATCTTCTCGAGAGCGTCGATCAGCCGAGAGGGATCCATCGCAAGTCC
>JACCXG010000428.1 GCA_013697225.1 Acidobacteriota bacterium | reverse complement strand
CGCATCCTTCATCTTGAGGATGTAGTTGCGGCTGAACCAGGGCACGATCTCCTTTATTCGGTTGATGTTGACCAGGTGCGACCGGTGAACGCGCCAGAAGATTGCCGGATCCAATCGTGTCTGCAACTCATCCAGTGTCCGATAGTTAGACGTTCCTGACAAGCTGTTCGTTACAACCGTGATGACGTCGTCCTCCACCGACGCGTGTACGACCTCGTCTGCCTGGATCAGCAGGAATCGATCCGCGATCTTCACGGCCAGCTGTCCCCGGTGGTCGTGCCGTTGCGAGAGGAGCTGAAGGAGACGGTCGAGCTCGTCCTTGGGACGGCCATTGCCGCGCTCGGTGGCCAGGCGCCGGCGCACACGCTCCACGGCGGTGTTCAGTCGCCCGGCTTCGACCGGCTTGAGCAGGTAGTCAACGGCGTTGATTTCGAATGCCTTGACCGCGTGCTGGTCGAATGCGGTGACGAACACGAGCTGGGAGCGGGTGCCTGCATCGACAAGCCGCCGCGCGACCTCGAAGCCGGTGATCCCCGGCATCTGAACGTCGAGCATCACCAGGTCCGGGTCCTCAGTCTCGATGGCCTGCAGTGCTTCCAGCCCGTCAGCGGCCTGCCCGACGACCTCCACACCTGCCTCGCCAAGCAGGAAGCAGACTTCTTCCCTCGCCAGCTGCTCGTCGTCCACCACAACGGCGCGGAGTCCCTGCGGGCCCTCCATGCTACGCGCTCATCCTGGCCGGGACGACGAGCTCAGGGATGACGACCCGGGCGCAGGTCCCCTCACCGGGAACGCTGTCGAGCTGCATCTCGTAATTCGCGCCGTAGATGACGCGGAGCCGCTCGTTCACGTTCCGAAGGCCGATCCCACCGGCCCGGACGCGTTCCACGTGCGCCGGACCGACCCCCACACCGTTGTCGATGACGTCGATGATCGCGTGCCCATTCTGCCGTACGCTCCGAATCGTGAGCCGCCCCTCCCCGACTTTGGGAGCGAGTCCGTGCTTGATGGAGTTCTCCACGAGCGGCTGCAGCAGCATGCTGGGCACGACGATTTCGAGGGTCTCGGGGTCGATGGACTTGTCGATCCGGAGCTTGGGGCCGAAGCGGATGCTCTCGATGTCGAGGTATTCGTCGATGGCTTCGAGCTCCTCCCGCAGCGTAACGAAATGCTCGTGGCTGCGCAGCAGGCGCCTCAGGAGGCCCGAGAGCTTCACGATCAGCATCCGCGCCGTCTCCGGCTTCGAGCGGATCAACGACGAGATGGACGTCAGGGTGTTGAACAGGAAGTGCGGGCTGATCTGGCTGGTCAAAGCCTCCACACGGGCGGCCATCAGCAGCTTCTCCTGTTCCTGCAGGCGATGTTCGATCCTGGCGCTGTTCCAGATCTTGATTGGTACGGTGACGCAGAGAACCGTCGCGAAGATCACGACGACGGCCAGCCAGGTGGTCGGAGGCTGGTGAAAAAAAATTCGCTCGATGCCGAAACGGAGCCCCAGCGTCTGGTGGATGATCTCGAGCCCGATCGGCGCAGCCAGCAGGATCACTGCCCAGTCGATGTGAAAGCGCCGAATCAGCCGCCACATGTTGTGGTGCAGGTCGGTGAAGAAGAGCGGCGAAAGATGCCAGATCGACTCCTTCGGCGCAAGTTCACGAAGGCCGCCCCCGGCAAACCCGCAGCCCACAGCGAACGGCAGTGCAATCCACTCACCCGCCACGAGCGGGGGCACGCCGACCATCGCCCCCACGAGGGCCCCCGCATATGGCCCGGCAAGGAGCCCCGCCAGGAAGGATCCAGCCAGTGTCAGGTCCGCGGCTTCGTACCCGAGGAGCAACCGGGAGAGGACGCCTGCCGTCAGCGGGAGACCCAGGCTGAACGCGAACACGAGCCGCTCCGGCCAGTCCCGCTTCTCCGTCAGCAGGATCCGACGGAACCACGGAAACCGCACCAGCATCGTCGAGAGCACCGCCACGATGGCGAGCTGGGCCATCAGCGTGGTGAGCAGGAAGTGCCCAGGCGACAGCAGCCGGGTCTCGTGAGGCATCTTGCGTCGGTTCTGAACGATAACTATAGCAGTTTCTGCTACTTGGCCGCACCGGTGTCGGCGAGCCCGGGTGCCGTCGTTCGGGGCTTGATATGATCCAGAGATGATCCGTCCCTTTCTTGTCGGCTTTTTCACGACCTTCAAGCACATCTTCAAGAAGCCCATTACCGTCAATTACCCGGAGCAGAAGGTGCCGGTGTTCCCGAAGTGGCGCGGGAAGCAGGTCCTGATGCGGGACGAGAACGGGCTGGAGAAGTGCGTGGCGTGCGGCCTGTGTGCCGTCGCCTGCCCTGCCGATGCCATTTACCTCGAGGCGGCTGAGAACGACGGCACCGTCCAGGCGGGCCCCCGGTACGCGAAGACTTACCAGATCCACAAGACCCGGTGCATCTTCTGCGGCTACTGCGAGGAGGCCTGCCCCGTGTCGGCCATCTTCATGGGCAAGGACTACGAGCTCGCCGTCTACAGCAACAAGGACTTCATCTGGGACAAGGAAGACCTGCTGGTGCCGCCAAGACCCTGAACGGACGGCAGGTGCCCCACTTCGGAGCCCTTGGCGACATTCACGGCGACGTGGCAAGCGTGCACCGGATCATGAGCCGGCACCCGGACGTGCCCTTCTGGCTGTGCGTCGGGGATGTCGCGAACGATGAGGGAGAGTACGAGCCGGTTCCGGCGCCTCTCTACTGGATAAAGGGAAACAACGAGGGCTTCGACGCCATCGCGGCGGGGAACCTGCCCCCGAATCTCAACGTCCTGTTCAACGGGCAGGCGAGGGATATCGAGGGCATCCGGGTCGCGGGCCTGGGGGGCACGTTCGCTCCGAGCTGGTACGAGACCGCTGCGGCCGATCTTCCGCATCCGCAGAAGGGCACCCGGCGGGCAACCGGGATCGCCGACAAGCGTCGTCACTTCGTCAGGGAGGAGGTGGAGGCCTGCAAGGCGCTCCTTGGGATCGACGTGTTCCTGACGCACGAGGCGCCGCGCCCGTTCAGAGTCGGCCGGGTTGATGCGGGGAATACGTCTGTCAATGAAGTGCTGGCGGCGATGGCACCACGGCTCCATCTTTTCGGGCACCATCACCGCTTCAGCGAGGAGAGCCGGCAGGGAGTCACGTCCGTAGGCCTTGACCTCGTCGGGAATTCGTATCTTCTGATCCACCGCGCCACGCTCGAGTACGAGCGGAAATCGTAAGGCGTCCTCACGCTGGGTTCATACATGTCCAAAGCGCCCTTCCGCGAAGAATTGTCACGTCGTGTGCTCGTCTGCGATGGGGCGATGGGTACGATGCTGTACGCGAAGG
>JACCXG010000412.1 GCA_013697225.1 Acidobacteriota bacterium | reverse complement strand
ACGGGTGATGTCCCTGGCGGTGCTGGGGGTCGCGGCAACGCTGTGGCTGCGCGACACCCACGATCTGCTCCGTTTCGCGGTGACCGTCATGGGGCGGATGTCGGTGATTACCCCGGTCTTCCTGTATCCCGCTGTACTCTCGGCGGCCGCGCTCATGGTCGTCCCCCCACTGATTGCGGGGCTGGCCCCCGGCCGTCCGATCCGCTACCCGGTGGCGATGACGTCCTTCCTTCTCCTTGCCACAGCGGCAAGCGGCACCGCGGCCTATCTGGCGCCGGCGTACACGGTCGAAGAGCCGCTGCGGCGCCATGTCCGAACGCTGCAGGATGGAGACTCGCCGTCATCTCTCTGGGAAATCGCGTCTCTCGAACCGGGCATCGATCTCGAAGCGGGTGCACCGGGCGGGTGGATGCCGCCCGAGAGACCGGCGGGTGCAACGGTCCCGTGGGGCCGCCTGAACCTTCCGTTCGTCTTCAGGACCGAAAGCTCGCCACTGGGCCCTCCGCCGGTGGCTGTGTCGGGGTTTCTCCTCTCTCCGCTCCCCGACGGTATCCAGCTGACGTTGTCCGTCGTCCCCCGCGAAGCTGGGCTGACGGTGAGCTTCGTGCTGCCGCACGGCGTCACCCCGGCGCGAAGCAGCCTTCCCGGCACGCTCAGGCTGGAGCGGTGGACGGCAAGCTTCGTCGCGCCGCCTGCCGAAGGCATCGCGTGGGAGGCGAGCTTTCGCGGGGTGACCGCCGAGGCGCTCCGCGAGACGCGGCTCGCCATCACGTCTACGGGCCTCCCGGGGGGCTCCGGGCCACAGCGCCTGCCGGCATGGCTGCCGCAGGAGCGGACGGTCTGGACGTCCACGGCCACGTGGATCGTGCCGGCCACCTCCGGTCCCGACATTCCTCCGGTACCTCCCTTGCGGTAGGCCGCAGCACTCCCCCACCCCCGGGGCGCGTATAATCCCGACCTCACCGCGAAACACCGGTCGTACGTCAGTCGATGGCAGCAAGGCCCGCCCTACCGGCCGGCCGCGAGGAGCAGCACTCATGTGGAGCCGTAGACGTTTTCTCGAAAGCCTCTCATCGCTTCCCGTGGTCGGAAGCGTGCTCGGCGGCAGCAGTCTTGTCAGCGGAACCGCGCAGGGGCGGACGGTACCAGGCGCGAGCCGTGACTACTTCAGCGAGCTTGGCGTGCGTCCGTTCATCAACGCAGCGGGCACCTACACCGACATGACCGCATCGCTGATGCCCCCGGAGGTGATGCACGCGATCAACTACGCCTCGGAACACTACGTGATGCTGAACGAGCTGCACGACGCGGTCGGCGCGCGCATTGCCGCCCTGCTGCAGTGCGAGGCGGCAATGGTCACGGCAGGGGCGGCCTCCGCCATGACACTCGGGACCGCCGGCGTGCTCACCGGGACGGACCGGCAGAAGACTCTGCTCGTCCCCAACCTGGTGAACATGAAGAGCGAGGTCATCATCCAGAAGTCACACCGCTTCGGGTACGACCATGCGGTGCGCAACTGCGGCGTGCGCATGGTAGAGGTCGAAACAGTTCAGGAGCTCGAGCGTGCCGTTACCTGGCACACGGCGATGATGCTCTTTTACAACAACAACAACAGCGAGGGGCAGATCCGGGACGAGGAGTTCGTCCGCCTCGGAAAGAAGCACGGGATCCCGACCTTCAACGACGCGGCGGCGGATGTGCCGCCGGTGGAAAACCTGTGGAAGTACACGAAGATGGGCTTCGACCTCGTCACCTTCTCCGGCGGCAAGGGCCTCCGCGGGCCGCAGAGCGCCGGAGTCCTCCTCGGCCGAAAGGACCTGATTGAAGCCGCGCGCCTGAACGCCGCACCAAACGGCGACACCATCGGCCGCGGCATGAAGGTGAACAAGGAGGAGATGCTCGGGATGCTGGCGGCGCTCGAGCTCTATGTGAAGAAGGACCATGAGGCGGAGCGGCGTGAGTTCGACAGCCGCGCCGCGGCCATCTGGAAGAGCGTCACCGCCGTCCCCGGCGTGGAGGCGGAGATCTTCGTGCCGGAGGTAGCGAACCACGTACCCCACGTGCGGATCACCTGGGATCCCGCTCGTGTCGGAATCGATCCGGAAGAGGTCGTCCGGCTGCTGCGGGACGGGCAGCCCTCAATCCGGGTGCGCCCCGGCCGCGAGATCATCGTCGGTGTCTGGATGATGCGCCCCGGCGAAGACCAGATCGTCGCCAGGCGCCTGCGCGAGGCACTCGAACGACGGGCCTAATGTTCCGTAACAGCCGAACCTGCAATCCCGGCTCCGGTCCGATTCAAACGGCTGCTATCGCGTCGATCTCGACGAGTGAGCTGCCTGGAATGCCTCCGTAGCAGGCTATTGTGGTGCGAACGGGAGGGCTGTTGCCGAAACGGCCCCTGTAGGCTTCGTTCATCGCGTCGTAGTCCTTGATGTCGTGGAGGTAGACGTTCACCTTCAGGACCTTGTCCATCGAGGACCCGGCCTTCTTCAGCTCTGCCTCAATCTGGTTCAGCACGGAAACCGTGTGCGCGGTGATGTCGCCGGGGCCATGTTCACCCTTGCCCGCGACATAAACGAGTCCGTTGTGCGTCACGGAACCTGAGAAAAGGGGCGGGCGTTTGGCGGCGGCCTCCTGGTCGTCTGGAATTGTCCTGATGCCTGCGGCCTCTGCCGGCCGGGCGTGCGTCACGCCGAGCACGGCAGCGCCTGCGGCAGTGATCGAGGTGAACAGGGACTTGACCACGGACCTGCGAGATGTCTCTTTATCGCTGGGGTTCACGAGGAGGCCTCCTTCTCAGATTGATGCCGCGCAAGTATAAAACGAGCGGCTCCGGCCATTGACATCCGCGAACGGTGGCAGATAATCGGCACACTCTCGTTCAAGTATGTCGACAGTTCCCATTGCGCCCCGGCAGCCGGCTTGGATCCGCGGGAAAGTGGCCGCGGGTTCACCCGACTGCGCTGTGCTCGTGAGGGGGCAGCGGTCGGGCGGGGGCCGGGGACACGTGATTTAGAACGCGGCGACCGTACTCGGCGCTGGCACTGAGAAAGTTGTCGGGAGAAAAGGGAGTTCCAGATGATGCAACGCATTTGTGTGTGCCTGAGTCTCACCGTGCTGCTCGCAACCCCGGCCTGGGCGCAGTTGGCGGGCCAGACGGCGCTTGTCGGCACCGTGACGGACCGTGATGGCGGGATAGTTCCGGGTGCCGCCGTGACCGCCGTCAACGTGAACACCAAGGATACCTACGAGGCGACGACGAACGCGCAGGGGCAGTACAACATCCAGTTCGTCCGGCTCGGGACATACGAACTCACCATCACGCTCGCCGGCTTCCAGACGTTCAAGGCGACCGGCGTGGAAGTCGCCGGCAACCAGGTGGTGCGCACGGACGCGGTGCTGCCGGTCGGCGGCGTCGCGGAGACCGTCACGGTGGAGGCGGCGGCGGCCGTGCTGGCCACCGATCGCGCTGCCATCTCGCAGACGGTGGACCAGCGCGCCGTGGCCAACCTGCCGCTCAGCGGCCGGAACGTCTGGCAGCTGGCCAGCACGACCCCCGGCGTCCTGGGGGGCCAGACGAGCGACATCGGCCTGACCTTCAGGGGGGCCGGGCAGCGCGACATCCAGAACAGCCTGACCCTCGACGGGATCAATTCATCCTCGAACCTGCTGGCCGCAACCAGCATGCGGCCGATTGCCGAGGCCGTGAGCGAAGTGCAGGTCCAGACCGGAAGCACATCCGCAGAGTACGGCGCCTACCTCGGCGTGCACATCAACGTGGTCACCAAGAGCGGTACGAACCAGTTCCACGGCGCCGGCTTCGAGTATTACCAGAGTGACGCGCTCGACGCGCGCGGGCACTTCGACAATCGCGCAAACCCCAAGAACCCCCGCGAGCGCAATCAGTACGGGTTCCAGTTCGACGGCCCGGTGGTGCTTCCCCGACTCTACGACGGCCGCAACAAAACGTTCTTCATGGGGGCATTCGAGGGCATCCGCTCGGAGACGCGTTCCAGCCCGATCATCTCGGTGCCGACGGCGCGTATGCGGCAGGGTGATTTCTCGGAAGTCGCCGCGCAGATCCGGAACCCGTTCACCCGCGAGAACCTCCCGGGCAATCAGATTCCGCAGTCGATGCTGTCACCAACCGCGTTGAGGCTGCTGGACTACTTCCCGGTGCCGAACCGGCCAGGTACGGCCGCCAACTACCAGGGGGACGCGTTCGACAAGGACGACGCCGACCAGGTCCTGCTGCGGGTGGACCAGAACCTCGGCAACAAAATCCGGCTCTACGCGCGCTACAACTGGCACGACAGCTACAACCTGCTCGGCTCCCCCATCGAGGTTCAGAGCATTACGCAGCCGCGTGTGAACAAGAACAGCCTCTTCTCCTACACGCACACGCTCCTGCCGAACCTCCACAACGACTTCCGGATCGGCTACCACCGCATCGACTTCGATACGCTGAACCACTTCTGGGTGAACAACCTTGCTGGTGTGGGCGCGGGGCTGGGCATCCCCGGCTTCGACGGCGACGTCCAGTACGGCAACCTGGGAATCCCCAGCGTGGGCATCACCGCATTCAGCGGCCTCGGCCAGGGGGGCACGAACTGGCACCAGTTCGACACGACGTTCCAGATGTCGAACGTGATGGCCTACACCCGCGGCACGCACAACATCCGGGGGGGTGTGGACATGCGCCGCATGGCCACAGGCCGCCGTGCCGCCAATTCGCCGCGGGGGAGCTTCAGCTTCAACGGCGACATGAGCGGCTACTCCATGGCCGACTTCATGCTCGGAGTTCCGCGGACCGTGACGACCCCTGTGGACCAGCTCCTCGGGCACGTCGGGCAGTGGCGGAACGGGTTCTTCCTCAACGATGTCTGGCAGGCGACCCGTCAGATGACCCTGAGCCTGGGGCTGCGGTACGAGCTGAACACACCCGCTCAGACCTACACGGGCTACGCCTCGATGCTCAACGCAGACTTCACCCAGATCATCCCGGCGACCCATCCCTCGCCCGGCTTCAAGTTCCACGAGCCGAACCGGAAAGACCTCGCCCCGCGTCTTGGCGCGACATACCGCCTGACCGAGAAGACCATCCTGCGCGGCGGATGGGGAATGTACTACAACCCGAATCAGATGAACTCGTTCACGTTCCTGACCAACAACCCGCCGCTCGCCGCGGAGTTCACCTTCAACAACGATCCGCTGAATCCGACGCTCTCGTTCGCGAGCCCGTTCGGCGTGGTCGGTCCGGGCGGTCCGCCGAACATGATCACGCCCAACCGGCACCTGCCGAACGCGCGTAAGAACCAGTGGAGCCTGGACATTCAGCGGGAGCTGTTCACGGCAACGGTGCTCGACGTCCAGTACCTCGCCTCGCGCAC
>JACCXG010000392.1 GCA_013697225.1 Acidobacteriota bacterium | reverse complement strand
TGGTCGAGCGTGCGGGCGTAGTAGCGGAGCACCGTGCGTTCGCGGACGCGGAACCTGCCGCCGCGCTCGACGTGGATGATGTTGCGGGCTTCGAGCGGGTCGGCGGCCTGATCCACCGCGTCGCGCCCGGAGGTCACGGCAAGGTTGCCCCCTGCGGCGGCCACCGCGTCGATGACCCCCTGAGCGCGTGACTCGAGCTCGCGCCGGGCAATCGCCGGGCGCATGGCGGCGGCCACGATGGCGGTGGGCAGCACCTTGTACAGCTTGCCGACCGTATCGCGCGTGAGGTGCGCCAGCGCCATGACGTCACGGCGCGCGTGCGGATCGTATCCGGCGAGCGATATCGGCTCGCCGAAGGTGACGATGGCGCGCGACTGGTAGCCGACGGCATAGCGGACCATCTCCGCGACCTCGCGTGCGAAGGGGCGGGAGCGGCGCTTGGCGGCCTGGTGCGCCAGGATCCGGTCCTCGAGCACCAGGTCGTACGCGACGGCCATCGGCACGATCACGGCCCCGGTGCCTTCCGCCTGCAGCGTGGCATGCAGCAGCCCGGTCTTCGGCGCCTTGATCTCTCCGGAGTAGCTGCGCCCCCCCTCGAAATAGAACAGGAGGTCGTGGCGCCCGAGCAGCTCCGCGACGTAAGCCTTGAGCGTGATCAGGTACGCCGGGTCCTTCGTGTTGCGCCTGATGGGAATCGCGCCGGTGACGTGCCGGTGGAGCAGGCCGAGCGGACCGCCAAAGAGGTTGATGCCGGCGGCAATGACCGGCGGGCGCACGCCCGTGTCGTCGAGTACGAGCGGCTCGACGAGGTAGTCGAGATGGCTCTTGTGATTCGAGATGTAGATCACACGCCCGCGGCGTGTAGCCTCCTGCGCAATCCTGACGTTCTCGTGCAGCCGTTCGACTTTCCGGAGGATGGGATACAGCGGGTGCTTCAGCGCCCGGTAGATCGGGTAACGCTGTGTGGTGCGGAGCTCGTCGAGATACGCCTGCACGCGCTCGCGTGCGTCGAGCACGGAACTGCCGTGCCCCGCGCGCAGGTACCGCGCCACTTCCTCCCGGGCGAGTACTGCCTGGGTGATTTCGTCGAGGAGCACGGAGGGGAATATACCACGCGAGCGGGCCGTGAACAGGCCAGTAAATAGGCCCGTCCGGGGGCCCGACCCTGCGGCATTTCCCCGGTCAGCCGCTCCCCTCGACCGCCCGGCAGACCGCGTCGGTGAATTCCGTCGTGCTGGCCGTGCCCCCGAGATCGCGCGTGCGGATTGCTCCCGCCACGAGCACCTCGTCGAGGGCGGCGCGGATACGGGCCGCCGCCTCACGTTCGCCAAGGTGATCGAGCATCATGAGCGCCGAGAGCAGCAGCGCCGTCGGGTTTGCGAGGTTCTTGTTCGCGATGTCGGGAGCGCTGCCGTGCACCGCCTCGAACACCGCGCAGTCGCCCCCCAGGTTTGCGCCCGGCACCACCCCGAGGCCCCCCACGAGCCCCGCGCACAGATCAGAGACGATGTCGCCGTACAGGTTGGGGAGGAGGAGCACGTCGAAGGTCTCCGGCGCCATGACGAGCTGCATGCACAGCGCGTCGACGATCCGCTCGTCGTAGCTCACGTCGGTGTGCTCGCGCGACACCTTCCGCGCGCTCTCGAGGAACAGCCCGTCCCCGAGCTTCATGATGTTGGCCTTGTGGATGGCGGTGACGCGCGCCCGCCCGTGAGCCTTCGCATACGCGAACGCGAACTCCGCAATCCGCGTCGAGGCGCGTTCCGTGATGATCTTCAGACTCTCGACGACCCCCGGCACGACCTCGTGCTCGAGCCCCGAGTAGAGATCCTCGGTGTTCTCGCGCACGATGATGAGATCCACCCCCGTGAAGCGGCTCTCGACCCCGGCCAGGTTCCGCACGGGGCGCAGGTTGGCATAGAGCTCCAGCGCCTTCCGCAGCCCGACGTTGACGCTCGTGATCCCCTCGGCAATCGGCGTGGTCAGCGGCCCCTTCAGCGCAACCTTGTTCCGCCGGATCGAATCGAGCAGCTCCACAGGCAGCGACCGCTTGTAGCGTTCGAAGGCGATGAGGCCCGCCTCGTAGCGCTCCCACTCGATGTCGAGACCGGCCGCCTTGAAAATCCGCAGCACCGCCGCCGTCACTTCGGGGCCGATGCCGTCGCCGGGGATGAGGGTGATGGTGTGCATTTATGGAAAGGGAGAAGGGAAAAGGGAGAAGGGAGAAGCTTCAGAGCCGCTCCGCCAGCAGTTCCGCGACCGATTCGAGCAGCCGGCGATCCGCGTCGCCGAAGGCGGCCGGACGATCGCTGTCGATGTCGATCTCTCCGAGGACCTCTCCGTCACGCATGATCGGCACGACGATCTCCGAACGGGTATCGACGCTGCACGCCAGATACCGCGGATCCGCATTCACGTCGTCCACGATGATCGTCGACTTCTCGGCGGCGGCCGCGCCACAGATCCCGCGGCCGAGCGGGATGCGTTCGTGGGGCGAGGGTTTCCCCTCGAACGGCCCGAGCACCAGCTCGTTCCCTTCGAGCAGGTACACGCCGACCCAGGTGTAGTCGGGCATCCGGGACTTGAGGGCGGCAACGGTGGTGGACAGCGCCTGCCTGGCATCTCCCCCCTGCGCAAGCGCCATGCGGATCTCGGTGAGGATGTCGTCGTGTGTGGGCATGGTGCGGAGTCTCAGTCCTTCAGTTCGAACAGGAGAAGGGCCAGCCCGCCGAGGACCGGCACGAGCTGCAGCGATGTCGCAAGGCCGTGGAGCCGCGCGAACTGCGCGCGCCGCGGGTCATCGCCCGGGGCGACCGGGGACGCCAGGCGCGTGCGCTGGGCCTCCTCGATTTGCGGGATCATCACCAGCCCCGTCCAGGCGGCAGAGGCCACCATCGCGGCCGTGATCCCCATGCGCAGGCCGACGCGCCGGGGCCGCGGCCCGAGCACCGCACGTGCAGCAAGGGTTGCGATGAGCACCGCGCCACAGAGATACGCGCCAGTCTGGAAGCGCCGGAGGGTTTCACCGAATACCGCCCCGGCCAGTGCGCGTCCGTCCTCGCTCCGGGCGCCGAGCACGTCGAAGGTGGCAGGTGCCGCGATCGCGCCCAGTGCCAGGAGTCCCCCAATCCAGAACACGAGGGCCAGCAGGGCGGAAAACCGCAGCGCAAGCATCCGCTCATTATAATTGACCCATCACATGGCCACCCCGCCCGGCGTCGCTTGGCTTCCCTGGACGGAGCGCACCTTTGCGCGGGCGGCGCGCGAAGGCAAGCCGGTGCTGCTCTCGATCACCGCAGCCTGGTGCGGTCACAGCGGCCTCATGGATCGCCTGAGCTACGGTGACCCGCGCGTGGCCGAGTTGATCCGCACGCTCTTCGTTCCGGTGCGCGTCGATGCCGACCGCCGCCCCGACGTGAGCGCGCGCTACGGGCTCGGCGGCTGGCCGACAACCGCGTTCCTCACGCCGGGCGGCGACATCCTTGGCGGCGGCACTTACGTCCAAACCGAGCGGCTCGTCGAGGTGCTGGGGCGCGTCTCTGCCGCCTTTGCCGCGGAGGATCACGCCCGCGCACCTCCATCACAGTGCGGGCCCCCCGAGGCCGGCCCCTCATCCTCTTTCACGGACGCTGCACTGGTGGCGCAGGTGGCCGGCGGCTTCGATTCACTGCACGGCGGATTCGGCGGCGCCCCGAAGTTCCCGCACATCGCCCCTGTCAGGCTTGCCCTTGCGCTGCACGAAGAGGACGGATCACCGGAGTGGCGTGACATGGCCGTACGCTCGCTCGACGCCATGGGATGGGGGCCGCTCTACGACGAGGCGCACGGGGGCTTCTTCCGGCATGCTCTTCACGCCGACTGGTCGTCCCCCTGCGGGGAGAAGCTGCTCGAGACGAACGCCGGCCTGCTGTCGCTCTATGTCACGGCTTTCGAAGTGCTGGGGCAGGCGCGCTACGCCGAACGCGCGGAGGACGTGCTGCGCTACATCCAGACCTGGCTTGCCGACACGCTGGACGGGGGATGGGGCGCGTCACAGGGGACCCTCCCGCCGCACGATACACCCGCCGTCCCGCAGGGGAGCGCGTCGAGCGCCGTGGCAACGTCCGCAGCGCCTGTGGACACCACGCTGTACACCGACTGGAACGCCCTGATGGTGTCGGCCGCGCTGCACGCCGGGCGCACGATGAACGACCCATCCCTCTCGGAGTTCGCAATCAGGTCGCTCGAACGCGTCGGGCTCGAGGCCTACCGCCCCGGCGGCGGCGTGGCGCATGCCGCTTCGCTGCCCCCGGGAATCGGGGTGGAGCGCGGCCACGGCGACGGCGAGATCCGCGGGCTGCTGGACGACCAGATCGCGATGGCGCTCGCTCACCTCGACGCCTTCGAGGCCACCGGCAACATCGTCTACCAGATGATGGCGGAGGAGCTGGCGCTCTACGCCGTGCGGACGATGTGGGACGAGGCCGGGGGCGGGTTCTTCGACCGTGCGCCGAACCCCGCCGGGGAGATCGGGCTCCTGCGCGAGCGCCTCAAGCCGTTCGTCTCGAACTGCACAGCCGCCCGCATGCTGGGCCGGCTCGCCCGCGTCTCCGGCACGGGGGAGTATGCGGCTTACGCGGGCCGGACGCTGCAGGCCCTGAACGGCCGCGCCGGGGCGGAAGGGCCCCTGGCGGCGGAGTATCTGCTCGCGGTCAGGGCGCTGGCGCAGGGGTGATAAACTTCCGCCTCATGGCTTCCATTTCCGTTCCCGCCCTTCGCGACGTCGCCACAAGGCTGCGCATCGATTCCGTTGCCTCCACCACCGCCGCCGGCAGCGGCCACCCGACCACCTGCCTGTCCGCCGCGGACATCATGGCGGCGGTGTTCTTTGCCGAGATGCGGTACGACCCGAAGGATCCGCAGAACCCCGACAACGACCGCTTCGTGCTGTCGAAGGGGCATGCCGCACCAATTCTGTACGCCGCCTGGGCCGAGGCCGGGCTCTTCCCCCGGGAAGAGCTGCTGAATCTCCGCCTGTTCGAGTCGGATCTCGAGGGGCATCCCACCCCGCGGCTGCCCTTCGTGGACGTCGCGACCGGCTCTCTCGGCCAGGGTATCTGTGCGGCCGTCGGCAGCGCGCTGAACGCACGGCGCACCGGCTCCCCGTACCGCACCTACGCGCTGCTTGGCGACGGTGAGATGGCGGAAGGGTCCGTGTGGGAAGCAGCCGACTCCGCCTCGTATCACAAGCTCGACAACCTCTGCGCGATCGTGGACGTGAACGCGCTCGGCCAGAGCCAGCCCACGCACCTCGGGCACGACCTCGACCGCATTGCCGCACGCTGGAACGCCTTCGGCTGGAAGGCCATCGTCGTGGACGGCCACGACATCAGCGACCTGCTCGAAGGCTTCGACATGGCCCGCGCGACGAGCGGCCGGCCGACGGTGCTCGTGGCAAAGACCCTCAAGGGGAAGGGACTCGCGGCTATCGAAGGGAAACAGGCTTGGCACGGGAAGGCGCTCAAGGCTGGTGACGAGGCCGACGAGGGGATTGCGGAGCTCGAAACGGCTCTCTCCAACAAGGGGAACGCGCCGGCAATCCAGGGCCCCCGCGGCACGGGCCGCGTGGATCGGGCCGCCGACTACAACAGCATGCCCGCTCCGGCGTACAAGCTGGGCGATCTGGTTGCGACCCGCGAGGCCTGGGGCACGGCCCTCGCCAACGTCGGCCGCGTGGACTCGCGCATCGTCGGTCTCGACGCCGACGTCAAGAACTCGACGTTCAGCGATCGCTTTCAGAAGGAGTTCCCGGAGCGCTTCTACCAGATGTTCATCGCGGAGCAGGTCATGGTCGGGGCGGCGATGGGGCTCGCAGCACGCGGCGCCATCCCCTTCGCGTCGACGTTTGCCTGCTTCCTCTCCCGTGCCGCGGACTTCATCCGCATGGCGGGGATCTCGACGCTGAACATCAAGCTCACCGGCTCGCACGCCGGCGTGTCAATCGGCGAGGACGGCCCTTCGCAGATGGCGCTCGAGGATCTCGCGCTCCTCCGCACGGTGCCGAACGCGGTGGTCCTGTACCCCTGCGACGCCGTGAGCACGGAGCGACTCGTGGCGGAGATGGCGCAGCACCAGGGTATGGCCTACATGCGCACCTCCCGCCCGAAGACCCCGGTCACCTACGGCCCGCTCGATCGATTCCCGATTGGCGGCTCGAAGGTGCTGCGCGAGAGCGACAAGGACGAAGCCATGGTCGTTGGCGCCGGTGTCACCGTGTTCGAAGCGCTGAAAGCGTACGAGCAGCTGAAGGGGGAGGGGATCGCCATCCGGGTGGTGGACGCCTACTCGGTGCAGCCGATCGATACCGTTACGCTCACCACCGGCGCGGAAGCGGCCAAGGGTGTCGTGATCAC
>JACCXG010000386.1 GCA_013697225.1 Acidobacteriota bacterium | reverse complement strand
CGACTCGATCCGGCGCGCAGCTACGTGCTCGCCTCGAATCACCAGAGCATCTACGACATTCCCGTTCTGTTCTCCGCGCTCCCCTTGCAGCTTCGCATTGTCGCCAAGGCGTCACTTGGCTCGTTTCCCATTCTGGGATGGCACCTGCGCCGGACGGGGCACCTGCTCGTGGACCGCAGCAACCCTGGCGCCGGGATCGTCGAGAAGATGCGGCGTCTCGTCAGCGAATCGCACTCCCTCATTGTCTTTCCCGAGGGCACGCGCAGTGTCGACGGTCGTGTCGGGCGCTTCAAGAAAGGAAGCTTCCTGGTGGCGATCGATGCGGGGCTGCCGGTGGTGCCCGTGAGCGTCTCCGGAAGCCGGCACGTCATGCGCAAAGGGCGGCTCGTGGTGTGTCCTGGCGATGTCCGTGTTGTCGTCCACGAGCCGATTCCCAGCACGGGTGTCGACAGGGCCGACGTCATTGCCTTCGCCAATCACGTCAGCGACATCGTGCGTCGCGGGGTGGATGCTCATGCCGGCGCCTCGGCTCCGCATGGCGCGCCCGCCGCGGAGATGCAATAATCGAGGGTTGTTTCGACCTCGACGAGCTCATCGATGCAGGTGACGGCAATCATCGCGGCGGGGGGGGTTGGCCGCCGGCTCGGAGCCGACGTTCCCAAGCAGCTGCTCGAGATAGGGGGCCGGACCATACTCGAGAGGAGCGTCGACGCGTTCGCCGCCCATCCTGACGTGACGCACGTGATCGTCGTGCTGCCTGCCGATCTCGCCTCTGCCCCGCCCGTCTGGCTGTCCGACAGGTCGTCTGTCCGGGTGGTGGCCGGCGGCGGGCGAAGGCAGGACTCCGTGGCGCGCGCCTTCGCGGCAGTGACCTCCGGTACGGACGTGGTGCTCGTCCACGACGCTGCCCGTCCGTTCGTCACGACGGACCTGATTTCGGAGGCGATCGCCGCGGCCGCACGTCACGGGGCCGCAATCGTGGCCCGGCCGGTTTGCGATACGGTGAAGCGGGTGCAGGGCTCGGGTGACGAGTTGCACGTGATCGAGACCCTGCCGCGCGAGTCGATCTTTCTGGCGCAGACGCCGCAGGCGTTCCGGCTGAATGTGCTGCGTGAAGCTGTCGCGCTCGGCGAGTCCGGTGTCGAGGCGACCGATGAAGCGGGTCTCGCGGAGCGGGCCGGGCACAGAGTGCACGTGGTGCAGGGCTTCGCCGACAACATGAAGATCACGACGTCGCAGGATCTCGACACCGCGCGGCTCCGGGCGGGGGCAGGCGGACCCGACGGGGAGCGGGTTGGCGCCGGTTATGACCTGCACCGGCTCGTCGAAGGGCGCCCCCTGATTCTTGGGGGCATCCACGTGCCCGCCGATGCTGGTGCGATGGGGCATTCAGACGCGGACGTCATCTGCCACGCGGCGACCGACGCGGTGCTCGGCGCCGCCTGCCTTGGCGATATCGGCCGCCACTTTCCAGATACCGACCCTGCCTGGAAAGATGCGTCGAGTATGGACCTGCTCGGGCGTGCCGTCGGGATCCTCGAGCGCGCGGAGTTCCGGGTGGTCAACCTGGACGTGGTGGTGATCCTCGAGCGGCCGAAGATCGCGCCGTATATCGACCGCATCCGCCAGGCACTGGCCGCCGTCCTGCACGTGGACATCGACCATGTGAGCGTCAAGGGAAAGACCAACGAAGGCGTGGATGCGGTTGGCCGGGGGGAAGCGATCGCGGCGCACGCGGTGGCGCTCGTGCGGCGCACTGCCGGAGAGCCGATGGCGCCGCGCGCCGGACGGGCCTGAAGCAAGATGCGACTTCGTTTTGCTCCCTCTCCGTCCGGCCAGCTGCACGTGGGGAACGCGCGTACGGCCCTCTTCAACTGGCTCCTCGCCCATGGCCAGGATGGCACCTTCGTGCTTCGCATCGAGGACACCGACACGGAGCGTTCCTCGAGGGAATCCGAATCGAGCATCCTCGACGACCTTCGCTGGCTCGGGCTGGACTGGGATGAGGGGCCGGACATCGGCGGCCAGCACGGCCCGTACCGGCAATCCGAGCGCCTGCACCTGTATGCCTCGTACGCGAACGAGCTCATAGGCGCGGGGCACGCGTACTACTGCTTCTGTCCGCCCGCGAAGCTCGAGTCCGAACGCAAAGAGGATCTGGCGGCGGGCAGGCCGCCGAAGTACCGGGGCACCTGCCGGGGGCTGCCGCTCATCGTCGCGCGCGGGCGCCTGGAGGCCGGCGAGCGCCCGGTGGTCCGCTTCAAAGTGCCGGAGGCGGTGGAGGTCACGTTCAACGATCTCGTCCGGGGAGAGGTCACCTTCAACACCGGTGTGATTGGCGACCCGGTGCTCGTCCGCTCCGACGGCCGGCCCGCCTATAACTTCGCCGTCGTCGTGGACGACGCGGTGATGGAGATCACACATGTGATCCGGGGGGAAGACCACATTTCGAACACGCCGCGGCAGCTGCTCCTGTACCGGGCACTCGGCTTCACGCCGCCGGAGTTCGCGCATCTGGCGCTCGTGATGGGGCCCGACCACACGCCGCTGTCGAAACGGCATGGCGCCACGTCCGTTGCGGAGTTCCGGTTGCGCGGCTATCTCCCCGAAGCGCTGGTGAATTACCTTGCGCTGCTCGGGTGGTCCCCCGGATCGGGATCCGAGGAGTCCGGTACACCTGTCGACGAGTTGCTGCCAATCGACGAGCTCGCACGCCGATTCGCGATAGGGGACGTCGGCCACAGCGCGGGGATCTTCGATCCGGACAAGCTGGCGTGGATGAACCGTCACTACATGAAGGTTGCCGCACCCGGCCGGATATCGGTGGAGTCTCTGCGGTACTTTATCGCGCGCGGGTTCATCCGCCGCCGTACCGACGAGGCGCTGGAGTTCGTCGCGTCACTGCTGCCGATGGCCGTCGGCTCGGTTGATCGTCTCGAGGAGATCCCGGAGCGCGTCGCGTTCATCTTCGAGTTCGACCCCGCCGCGTCGCTTCGGCAGGCGCACGTTGCCAGGCTCCTCGAGGAGCCCGGGGCCCGGGAGGTGATCAAGGCGCTGCCTGACGCCGTGGACGGGACACTCGCCGACCGGGAGGCGTTTCGGGCGGCTGCCGCACGCGTCCGGGAGCGGACCGGATGTAAAGGCAAGGCGCTCTTTCATCCAATCCGCCTCGCCCTGACCGGATCCGATGGCGGTCCCGAGCTGGATCTGGCGGTGCCGGCGATCGAACGTGGCGCGGCGCTCCCCCCGCAGGCCGGGGTTGCAAGGATCGTCGGGTGCCGTCAGCGGGCGGAGATGTTCGCGCGGGCAATCTCCTGAGGAGCCGTATCCGGCGGCGGGTGTGACGGCATGATCATCTACGGCCTGAATCCGGTGATGGAGGCGCTGCGTGCGGGCCGCGCCCGGCGCGTGCAGGTGGCCACGCGATCGGATGCGCGCGTGGAGGAGGCGCTTGCACTGGCCCGCGAGCGTGGTGTGCCTGTCGAGCGGGTGGAGCGGCAGGCGCTCGAGCGTGCCGCGCGCGGCGGCGTCCACCAGGGGATCGTCGCGGAGCTGGCGCCGCTTCGTGACTACACCGTCCAGGAACTCGTCGGCGCGGCGGCCCCCGGCGCGCCCCTGATTCTCGTGATGGACGGCGTCGAAGACCCGCACAATATCGGAGCCGTTCTGCGTGCCGCCGATGCCGCCGGCTGTCACGGTGTAGTCCGGCAGGCACGGCACGCGGCGCCGCTCGACGGTGTGGCCATGAAGGCATCAGCGGGCGCCGCGGCACACGTGCGCGTGGCGACCGTCGTAAACATCGCGCGGGCACTCGAGGAACTTGCTGACGCCGGGGTCTGGACGGTCGGCCTCACGGGGGATGCGCGTGACCGGTATTACGAGGTGGATCTCACGATTCCCACCGCGCTCGTTCTGGGCGCCGAGGGCAGCGGGCTGCGGCGCCTGGTCCGCGAGCGGTGCGATCGCCTCGTCTCGATTCCCATGCAGGGGGCGGTGGACAGCCTCAACGTGTCGGTTGCGGCGGGCGTGACATTGTTCGAAGCCATACGGCAGAGGTTGAAACAACCTTCCTGAATCGAGGTAACGCCGGCAGCTTGCACCCGTGGCATGCCGTGTGCTACAAATACTCTTTTGTCTGGGCTGGCGTAGCTCAGTCCGGTAGAGCAGCTGATTTGTAATCAGCCGGTCGGGGGTTCAAATCCCTTCGCCAGCTCCACGAATCACAACGACGGGAATTCGCAACTGACACAATCCTGACAAGTTACTGGTCCGGCGGTGAGCGGCGGAGCATGCTCTGGCGCCTCTGGCGGAAGGGTCTCGGCGAGGTAGCGAAGCGGTCAAACGCAGCAGACTGTAAATCTGTCGCCCCAGCGGCTTCGAAGGTTCGAATCCTTCCCTCGCCACCAGCCTCCGTGTAGAGGGGTCATCGGCCACGCAACGGAACGACGGATTGTGTTCGGGAAGGCCTGTGGTGTTCGAGGGGCGCAGCCGGAGCGGCGGTGGGCGGGAACGAACAGGGCGGATAAGAATTGAAGAGAGCGGCGGCCCGGGCCGCCGTGGCGGCAGCCGGCGGAGCCGGGTGAGCCGCGAAGGCGGGAGTAACTCAGTGGTAGAGTCACAGCCTTCCAAGCTGTTGGTCGCGGGTTCGATCCCCGTCTCCCGCTCCACATTTCCGCTCGCCGAACTTCCGTCGTATTGGAGCCGGTCCACAGGGGGACGCTGGCACGGCAAGGTGAGAGCGGCCGACCTGCCGGTCGACGCCGCGACGCGGCGAGGCCGATGTAGCTCAGTTGGCAGAGCGCGTCCTTGGTAAGGACGAGGTCACCGGTTCAATCCCGGTCATCGGCTCCATTCTCGCGGCACGGGCAGAAGGCGCAGGGAGCAGGAATGTAGGGCGGACGTCGGGTCCGCCGTCACGCCGGCGGGGTGGACGCCCCGCCCTACAGAACGAGGACAAGACACGAACATGGCAAAAGAGAAATTCGATCGTTCCAAACCGCACGTCAACGTCGGCACCATCGGCCACATCGACCACGGCAAGACCACCCTCACGGCAGCGCTGACGAAGGTGGCGGCTGACAAGGGCTGGGCCAAGTTCGTCCCGTACGACGAGGTGGCGAAGGCCTCCGAGTCGCAGGGGCGCCGTGACGCTTCGAAGATCCTGACGATCGCGACGAGCCACGTCGAGTACTCGACGTCGAACCGCCACTATGCGCACGTGGACTGCCCGGGCCACGCCGACTACATCAAGAACATGATCACGGGCGCCGCGCAGATGGACGGTGGCATCCTGGTCGTGTCGGCGGTCGACGGCCCGATGCCGCAGACGCGCGAGCACGTGCTGCTCGCCCGTCAGGTGAACGTGCCCTATCTGGTGGTGGCGCTGAACAAGGTCGACGCGGTGGACGATCCCGAGCTCGTGGATCTCGTCGAGCTCGAGGTGCGCGACCTGCTGAAGAGCTACGGCTTCCCTGGCGACGACCTGCCGGTGGTCCGCATCTCCGCCCTCCAGGCGCTCAACGGCGAGCAGGAGGGGGTCGACGGGCTTCTCAAGCTGATGGAAGCGCTCGACACCTACATTCCGATGCCGGAGCGCGAGATCGACAAGCCTTTCCTGATGCCGATCGAAGACGTCTTCTCCATCTCCGGCCGCGGCACCGTCGTGACCGGCCGCGTGGAGCGCGGGAAGGTGAAGGTCGGCGAGGAAATCGAAATCGTCGGATTCAAGCCGACGGAGAAGAAGATCGTCACCGGCGTCGAGATGTTCCGCAAGCTGCTCGACGAGGGCGTGGCTGGCGACAACATCGGCGTGCTGCTCCGCGGCGTGGAAAAAGACGATGTGGAGCGTGGGCAGGTGCTCGCCAAGCCCGGATCGATCAAGCCCCACACGAAGTTCAAGGGGGAGGTCTACATCCTCTCGAAGGAGGAGGGTGGCCGCCACACGCCGTTCTTCAACGGCTACCGCCCGCAGTTCTACATCCGCACGACCGACGTCACCGGCTCGCTGAAGCTGCCGGAGGGTGTGGAGATGGTGATGCCCGGGGACAACACCAGCATCACGGCCGAACTGCACGTGCCCGTCGGGATCGAGAAGGGCGCCCGGTTCGCAATTCGTGAAGGAGGCCGCACGGTCGGCGCCGGCACGATTTCCGAAATCATCGAGTAGCTGGACGGCCGGTAGCGCGGAGCTGATGCTGCTCCGCGCTCACCGCGTACAGGTTCTCGATTCGCCTCGGCCGCTCGTCGTCTTTTGCACGCGGCCGCCGGCGCCACTTGGCTGCAGCAGGGGGAGCTGCCCCGTCAGCGACGGTGCGGATTCAGTACGGAGCGCACGGCTTCAGCCGCGCGTCAGAGGGGACAGGGCCATGAGAGACATCATTGCGCTGGCGTGCCTGGAGTGCAAACGGCGCAACTACAGCACGACCAAGAACAAGAAGAAGACGACCGAGCGCCTCGAGCTGAGCAAGTTCTGCCGGTTCTGCCGCAAGCACACCGGGCACCGGGAGACCAAGTAAGGGCGGAAAGCTGAATCAGGGCTGAACCCAGGCAGGAAGCGGGAAGCTGGCAGCGGGCAGCAGGAATCGGGCAGCGGGCAGCAGGAAGCGTTTTTCAGAAGGACAGTAGCTCAATTGGCAGAGCACCGGTCTCCAAAACCGGGGGTTGGGGGTTCGATTCCCTCCTGTCCTGCCAGTCATCGGGATGGCACCCCTTCCCGAGCGACCGGTGCCGGTTGAGATTGCAGGGGCAGCATCGGCAGCTGGCGACCGGGAACCACGAGGAACAGCAATGAAGACCGCAATGGCCGAGCACGACGACTCGCTCGGCGGGCGTGCCAGAGACAGCGTGACGGGGTGGTGGGGCCGTTCGCGGCGGTTCCTGGCGGAGGTCCGCAACGAGATGGGCCGCGTCACGTGGCCCGGCAAGAAGGAAGTGTACGCCACCACGATCGTCGTCATTCTGACGTCGATCCTGTTCGGCGTATACCTGTACGGAATCGACCTCGTGCTCAATGCGGTGATGGCATGGGTATTCAGGACCTTCGGAACGGCATAAGCGGCATGACCGACGATCGCACGAAGCAGTGGTACATCGTCCATACGTACTCGGGCTTCGAGAACAAGGTGAAGGAGTCGCTCGAGCAGCGGGTCAACGCCTATGGGCTGCAGGAAGAGATTGGCGAGGTGCTGATCCCCACCGAGCAGGTGGCCGAAATGCGCGGCGGTCGCAAGGTCGTGAGCTCGAAGCGGTTCTTCCCCGGCTACATCCTGGTCGAGATGAACATGTCCGACCATGCCTGGCA
>JACCXG010000384.1 GCA_013697225.1 Acidobacteriota bacterium | reverse complement strand
CTCGAACCCTTCCCGCGTGATGTAGTCGCGGCGAATCTGGTCGTTGAGGTCGGAGGTCCAGTCCACGTGCACGGCCCCCGGAATGTGCCCTGCGGCGTAGAGCAGCGTGTCCTCATTGGACTCGATGTGCCGGACTGCCGGATCCTCCAGGTGCTCGGCGACCCAGTCGGTACTCGCGAGAACCTCGGGCCTGGCGTATCCCTTCTCTTCAATACTGGCGCTCATATGATGCTTCTCCGTCTGGAAAACCCACATTATGTGCTCGAACAGTCACCACTCCGCCGTGGGAGCGCAAGGTCGCGGGGGCTGACGGCGAAGAACCGCGCGGCCGGTCCAGGGAGCCAGTCCTTCAGGCCTTGGCCACGGCGACGGACGCGGGCCTCAGCACGTCCTCACCGATACGGTACCCCTGGCGGACCACACCGACGATCACGCCGTCCTGATCGGAGCTGGCAGCCGGCACTGCGGAGATTGCCTCGTGAAGGGCGGGATCGAAGGCCCGGCCCTCCGATTCAATCCGCGTGACGCCGAATCCTTCCAGCTTCGCGAGGAACTGCCGCCTGACCATGTCGACCCCCTGTCGGAGCGAGTCCAGGCGGTCGCCTGCGGTATCCGTGTTTGCTGCCTGGATGGCGCGATCCAGGTTGTCTACCACCTCGAGCAGATCCGCAAGAATCTCGCGGCGCCCGCGTTCGATGTCCTTGCCAATCTCCCGGCGGAGGCGCAGCCGCGATTCCTCGAACTCTGTCGCCGCCTGGCGGTAGCGGGCGATCGCATCCTGCAGCTGGCGGTCCTTCTCGGCCAGCTGCGCCTCGAGGTCCTCGACAAAAGTCGGCTTCCGCGAAGAGGATGACGTTTCGCCTGTGGCGGTTGCCTGGCCCTGAGCGTCCTGATTGGCCCACCAGCGGCGGTCGACGACCTTCACCGGGACCTCGTATTCCTGGTCTGCCATGGCTCTGCTGATCTGCCTTCCGTGCTACTCGGGTCTTGGCGAGTAGTTGAACGCGAGCTGTCCGTCGGCGAGCGCGATGGTCACCGTGCCGCCGTTCTCGAGCTGACCGAAGAGGATCTCGTCGGTCAGCGGATCGCGCACCTGGGTCTGTATCACACGGGCCAGAGGACGGGCGCCGTAGACGGGGTCGTAGCCCTTGGCCGCAAGCCATGCACGTGCTTCAGGCTCGAGCGTGATGGCCACGCGCCGTTCGGCGAGCTGAGACTCCAGCTGGAGGATGAATTTCTCGACGATCGTCTCCATGACATCCGGTGAGAGCGGACCGAACGACACGATCGCATCGAGCCGGTTGCGGAACTCGGGGCTGAACACTTTCTCGATGGCGGCCTTCGAGCGCTGCTGCGAGGTCTTGTGCCGGCTGTCGACCGCCCGATCCGACGCGCCGTCTTCCCAGAAGCCGATGGCACCGACGCTCAGCTCCCGCGACCCGGCGTTCGAGGTCATGATCAGGACGACCTGGCGGAAATCCGCCTTGCGGCCGTTGTTGTCGGTCAGCGTCGCGTGATCCATCACCTGGAGCAGGATGTTGAAGATGTCTGGGTGAGCCTTTTCGATCTCGTCGAGCAGCAGCACGGCGTACGGGTGCTGGCGGACGGCATCGACCAGAAGCCCCCCCTGCTCGAAGCCGACATAGCCAGGCGGTGCGCCGATGAGCCGCGCCACGGCGTGCTTCTCCATGTACTCGCTCATGTCGAAGCGGACGAACTCGTTGCCCAGGTGAAGCGCCAGCTGCTTTGCCAGTTCCGTCTTGCCGACGCCTGTCGGACCGGTGAAGAGGAAGCAGCCGGCCGGGCGTTCCGGCTGGCCGAGGCCGGCGCGCGAACGCTTGATCGCTCGCGCGACGGTTCCCACGGCTTCGGGCTGCCCGAACACGACACGCCCGAGGGCCTCCTCGAGCGTCTTGAGGCGATCGCGATCCGACGAGGACGCCTGCTTGGCGGGAATACGGGCAATGCGCGCGACGACCTCTTCGATCTCGTTCACCCCGACGTCGATGACGGCATCGCCGTCGTCCGCGCCTGCGGCCCGTGCCTTACGGGCCTGCTGAAGGCGCACGCGTGCGCCGGCCTCGTCCAGCACGTCGATAGCGCTGTCGGGAAGCTTGTAGTCGCGCAGGTGGCGCGCTGCCAGCCGTGCCGACGTATCGAGCGCCTCGTCGGTGAACTTCACGCGGTGATGCGATTCATAGCGCGACCGCAGACCCTCCAGGATCCGAATGGTCTCGGGAATGGAGGGCTCGTCGATGGTGATCTTCTGCAGCCGCCTGGTCAGCGCGCGGTCCTTCTCGATGTGCTTGAACTCCTCGTGTGTCGTGGAGCCGACAACCCGAAGCTGCCCGGTGGTGAGGATCGGCTTGATGAGCGTCGCCAGGTCCATGGTGCCGCCGGTGGTAGCGCCGGCACCGACCGTCGAATGGATCTCGTCGATGAACAGGATCGGCATGGGACGCTTGCCGAGCGCGTTGATCACCGCCTTGAACCGCTCCTCGAAGTCTCCGCGGAAGCGCGTGCCCGCCAGCAGCGCCGCACTGTCGAGTGAGAAGACCTCCGCCCCCTTCAGCAGTTCCGGCACGTCTTCGTCCATGAGCCGGGTCGCGAGCCCCTCGGCCAGCGCGGTCTTGCCAACCCCCGCGTCGCCAACGAATACGGGGTTGTTCTTCCGGCGCCGGCACAGGATCTCCATCGTGCGCTCGAGCTCACTGAGGCGGCCGATCAGCGGGTCGAGCTCGCCTGCCCGCGCGCGCGCGGTGAGATTCATCGTGTAGGCGGCGAGCGGGTCACGCGACGTGGCCGGCCCCGCCTCCCCGGTGCCGAGATCCTCCGCACCGGCTGCCTCTTCGCCGTCGAGGGGCTCCGCCGGAGGCACCTTCGCGATTCCGTGCGTGATGTATTCGAGCACGTCGAGCCGGGTCACTCCCTGTGCGGCGAGAAGCTGCGCGGCATACGACTTGTTCTGCTGGAGGGTGGCCGCGAGCACATCGCCCGACTGCACCTCCTGCCGTCCGGCGCTCTGCACGTGAAGCACGGCTGTCTGCAGCACACGGCGGAACGCGAGCGTCTGTTCCGGTTCCTTCTGCTGGGTGCGGCCGAACTGCTCGACCGATTCTTTGAGGTACTTTTCCAGATCTTTCCGGAGCTGCGGCAGATCGGCGCCGCAGGCCCCAAGGATCCGCTCGCCGTCCGGATCGTGCGCCAGGGCGTAGAGCAGGTGCTCGAGGGTGAGGTGGGTATGCTTGCGTGACGTCGCTTCCCGGTAGGCGACCGTCAGCACGATTTCAAGTGCCGGGCTGAACACGCGTGGATCCCTTCTTCCTTTTCTTCCCTTTTCCCTTTTCCCCTTTGCGCCTGCCCCCCTACTCCGGCTCCATTGCTGCCCGGAGCGGGAAACCGTTCTCCCGTGCGCGCTCCACCACCGTGGCCACTTTTGTTTCCGCCACCTCGAACGAATATACGCCGCACAACCCCTTGCCCTGGGTGTGCACCGCCAGCATGATGCGATACGCTTCAGCTGGACCCTTGTGGAAGACGCTCTCCAGGACCTCGACGACGAACTCCATGGTGGTGTAGTCGTCGTTCAGCAGGAGCACCTTGTAGAGCTCCGGCTTCTTCGTTTGCTGCTCCGAGCGTTCGAGGACTTCACCCGATGTCTGGCGATCTGGTGCGGCCATGCCTGCACCTCGATTGTAGCAGCCCTGATGTAAGATGCCGGCACCCGCCGATGCCACGCCGATGATTCCTCTCGCACCCGGTATTCATTACGTCGATCTGGAGTTTCTCGGCCATCCCGAGATCATCGCGACAGCCGTGCTGCACGGGACGCCGGGGGCGGCGCTTGTCGATCCGGGGCCGTCCACGAGCCTGGCGACGCTCCGCGATCGCCTGTCCCGGCAGGGGCTCGCCGTCGGGGACGTCCGCCACATCCTCCTGACCCACATCCATCTGGATCATGCCGGCGCGACGGGCAGCCTGCTGAAGGAGAACCCGGCGATCGAGGTGTACGTGCACGCGCGCGGGGCGCCGCATCTGGCCGATCCCGCAAAGCTGATCGCCAGCGCTTCGCGGCTGTATGGGCAGGACATGGAGCGGCTCTGGGGAGAGATCCTGCCCGTCCCGGCGGACCGCCTGCGAATCCTCCACGGAGGGGAGACGCTTTCTGCCGGCGGGCGCGAACTCCGCGTCGCGTATACCCCGGGCCATGCCTCCCATCACGTCACCTACTTCGAGCCGTCGAGCGGGATTGCCTTCGTCGGCGACACCGCAGGCATCCGGCGGGGCAGTGGCGCCTACGTCATGCCCGCCTCCCCCCCGCCCGACGTCGATCTCGAGGCTTGGCGGACGAGCGAGGAGCGCATCCTCGCATGGGATCCCGACACCCTGTTCCTGACACACTTCGGTCCCTTTCACGGCGCACGCCCCCACTTTCAGCAATTCAACGAGCGCCTCGCCCAGTGGAATGCGGCAGTCCGGCGGCTGCTCCGCGACGGGAGGCTTACCGAGCCCGAGCAGCAGGACGCGTTTGTCGCGGAGGCGACCGAGGACCTCCAGCGGACGGTGGGAGTGACCGAAGCGGAACAGTACCGCCGGGCGGGGAGCATCGCCTATTCGTGGCAGGGGCTCGCGCGCTACTGGCGGAAGCGCGGGTTCTGACCCGAGCCGCCGAGGTGGCATGTCGCTTGTAGCTCTGAAACCGAGGCCAGCCATATGACACATCGGTTTTCGTACTTCTGCATCGTCGCGCTCCTGGTGGGCAGCGGGGTTCCGGCGCACGCGCAGATTGCGATGCGGCCGACTCCCTCTCCGGCCGCAACCGCCGAGCACGAAGAGTGGTACCTGCGCGCCGATCCGATCACGGTCGGCGGCCGTGTCTACCACCCATCAGGCCCGGTGGTGCACTTCCACGGCAACGAGATGGTTCTCAGCGGCCAGATTGGGAATATTCCGTTCTACACGCGGACCACGCAGGAACCGGGGAGCATCATCTATGTTCCGCTGCCCGGTGGAGTGGTGCGCCCGTATGAACGACGCCGCGCCGGCGACCTTGCCGGGACCGTCGGCAGCACGGCTCCTTCCTTCCCGGTGGTCCTCCCGGCCGCGGAACGCCGGGAGGACGAACCCCTGCGCGCCGCGGCTCCTCCCACAGGAAGTCCGGTCGGGTTGACGGGCCGACCCGTCTCCGCCGAACTGCCCTCCGCTCCCGCGGAGTTCCCGGCAGACCCACAGGTGACCGGGACGAGCGGAGTGGCCTCCCTCCCGGCCGTCCGCCCCTCAGCGCGGGCACTCGTGACCGCCCGGAAACCGGTCGGACTGAATGACGTCTTCGTGGATTTTGCCGGTACCAGGTGGTTCTCGGCGGGGCGGGCGGTGGCGCCTGATGAAGGCCTCACCCGCATAGGGGACCACAACGGATTCCCCGTGTACTCCCGGACGGGAAGTCCGGGCACCATCTACATTGCGACCATTGCCACTGCGCCCGGCGCCGCCCCGCCCCTCGCTCCCTACCGCGCCCGCTGATTCGCACGTCGAGAAGTCGAGAACAAGGAGACTATGGCCCCCCGTCCAGGAGATGAAGCCCCTGACTTCGAGCTGCCCAGCCACCGCGGCGGCACCGTCCGGCTGTCCGACTACCGTGGGAAGAAGAGCGTCGTGCTCGCCTTCCACCCGTTGGCGTTCACGCCTGTGTGTGCGAGCCAGATGTGCGGCTACGAATCGGACAGGGTCAGGATCGACGAGTCGGACGCGGTGGTGCTCGGCATCAGCACCGACCCTCAGCCGGCGAAAGCGGCCTGGGCGAACACGCTCGGAGCCATCTCGTTCGATCTGCTGAGCGACTTCCATCCGCACGGTGACGTCGCGCAGCGGTATGGCGTGTACAGGCCACATGACGGCATCTCCGAGCGCGCCGTCTTCGTCGTCGACAAGGAGGGGCGGATCGCCTGGTCGAAGGTTTACGACATTCCGGAACAGCCCTCGAACGAGGATTTCATGGAGGCGCTCAGCGGGCTGGGCCGCTCCTGATGCGGAGTGATGTCGAAGGTCGAGGGATTCCCTCAACCTTCGATCTGCCTGGCCGCGGGCTGTTGCCCGGGGTGGGGGATGGGAGCCGGCGTTCTGGCTGACGAGGCTGGTGGTCAGCCGGCCGGCACCGGTGAGCAGAGAGTCTACGCGACGGCGAGCTTCTGATTGCGCGGCCCGAGCGTCGCACGCGGGCGCGCCCCATCAATCCCGGACGAACGCACCATCGCGGGTCCGGCAGAGGAACTTCGCATCGATGAGTGCGTCGAGCAGGGCCTGGCAGACCTCACGGTCCAGCCCCCACAGTCGCTGGGCTTGCGCGGCGGTCAGCCGAAGACCTGGCATCTCGAGGTACTCACCCTGGATCCGCTGGAGCACTTCATTTACACCCATCGGGACACTCCTTGCGAAACCGTATTGCTGTGTCCCTGAATGAAGCAACGCCCGTTCCCACCCTCACTGGAGGGGAGTATGGTTCCATGCGGGCCTGTGGAATCCCAGCTAGTCAAACAGCGGGAAGAAGTTACGATGACCCTCGGCTCGGGCCGGCAGCAGGAGAGCTGAACTTCGGACGTCTGGAAATGTACGCTGGTGCGTCGTTCCGTGTGTGGAAACCGAACGCAGGTTAGAGAAGAAGCGGGCCTCAGAGCTGCCGGAGCGCTGTGACCACCGGCAGCCGCGCGGCACGGACTGCGGGAAGCAGCCCCCCCAGCAGACCCATGAGCGCAGCGTAAAGAAGGCCGCGCAGGAGCAGCGACGGGGTGACTGCAAAAGCGAACGCCACCTGACTGAAGGACTGCCAGTTCATCGTCGCCGTCTGGTAGCCGTCGAAGGCTGCCCAGGCTGCGAGCCCCCCGATCGCCCCTC
>JACCXG010000357.1 GCA_013697225.1 Acidobacteriota bacterium | reverse complement strand
CGATGCGTGCGGCTTCCTGGAAGTGCTGTCCGGAACGCTGCTGCGTGCCGATCTGCACCACGCGATCAGAGGCTTTGTACGCCGTGAGGGCCTGCACTGCCGGCTCCACGGTGTTCGAGAGCGGCTTTTCGACGTATGCATCCTTGCCTGCCGCTATCGCATCGATGAGCATCTGGCAGTGCCAGTGGTCCGGTGTCCCGATGAGCACCGCATCGATATCCTTCCGGTCGAGGATCCGGCGGTAATCCTCGTACGCCTCGACCGTCGTCCCCTTCTGCAACTCCGTCAGCTGCTGAATACCTTGATCGAGCCGCATTTTGTCCACGTCACACGCGGCGACGTACTCCACGTCCTGATGATTGCGCAGGAAGGTCGCGGCAACTCCACGGCCGCGGCTGCCGGAACCAATCAGCGCCATGCGGATGCGATCGTTTGCCCCTCTCGGTCCACTCTGCGCACCGAGAGGCTGGTGCAACGCCGCACCGCCCGCAGTACCTGCCGCGAGATCCAGGAAACGACGCCGACTGATCGAATGTGATCTGCTCATCATCTATTCCACGGGCTATTTAGACGAGGGGCGCAGCGCGCGTGAGTCGCCTCCCTACGCGCGCCGCCTCGTTTGCAGATCAGAAGGAAAATCGGATCTGCGCCTGGAGCGAACGCATCGGAAGCGCGTCTGTAACTGCACCAAATGCCGCGTTGCGCGGCGTCAGACGATTGGGGTTGATCTCCCCGCTCGGCAGATACTGCGCGTTGCGGATCGTCTGGTCGGTCGGGCTGTTCAACTGCAGCTGTGTCACCCGGTTACTGTAGGCAATTGTATTCAACGCGTTGAAGGCATCTAGACGTAGCTGAAGCTGCCGGTTGCCGCCGACTTTGATGTTCCGGGCAACCGAAAGGTCGAGAATGGCGCTCGGGCAGCTCGCCATGTAGTTGCGGCCGGATTCGAGACCGAGGCTCCCCGGCAGCGGCCCTGCGAACGCATCCACGCTGAACTGTGCGTACTGATCGCTCGAGCAGCCTTTGCCAGGGTCTCCCGCGATGCGGACCATCGCGGGATAGCTCGGCGACCCCGTAAGATTCACGCTCGAGCCGCCGTTCAGGTACGAGTAGCTGATGTCGTACCGCGCGCCGGAACCAGCGGTCAGCAGGCCGGACAGCTGCCAGTCGTTCAGCAGCAAGGCGACTCGCCGCATGCCGTTGCCGGAGGGGAGGTCCGGCAGATCCCACAGGAAGTGGGCCTTCAGCAGGTGGCGCCGGTTGCCCAGGTCCTTGTTCAGTTCTTCGTATTCCCTCTGATCGGCGCGGAGTGAGTAGGTGCCGTCCGGACTGTGCTGCAGCCGCTGCAGCAGACCGATGTTCCCCTCCCACGAAAGGCCGAGGGTGTAGGCGAGACCAAACGCCACGCCGTCGCGGAACCGGCGGTCGAGAGACGTCTGGATCGAGTGATACGTCTCGTGGTGGTTCGGGAGATTGAACCCGACCTGCCCGAGCCCGCGGTAGGGCCGGAGCAGATCGGTCGAGTAGGCGGTCGCGCCGGGCGTGCCGCTCGGCGCGAGCGTTGGGTCCTGATTCTGCGGCAGGAATGCCGCACCGATGTCGACGGCATTGATGTCGATCTGCTGCTGCCCGCGAACCTCCCGAAGCTGGTTGAACCCGTGCTGGCCCACGTAGGAGACATCGATGGTCGAGGCCCACGGCAACGCCATCTGGACTCCAGCGTTCCACTGCGTCGAGCTGGGAATGTCGGCTTCGTAGGGCCACACGGATGTGAGCTGCGGCGGACCTTGAATCTCCAGCCCGGAGGACAACTGCTGGAGCGACGCATACCGCACCGTTCGAGACGTCGAGAAGCCGGGGTTGCCGACCTGCGAGTACATCGTGGCGCCCGCGGGCCGATCATGGAAGAGCCCGATGCCGCCGCGAAGGACCATACGCTGCAGACCGGTGAGGTCGTAGGCCATGCCGAAACGCGGCGCCACCGCAACCGACGGCCACGTGTAGTTGTACTTCGAGATCCCGTCACCCGCCCGCACGATGCCGTTCAGCAGGCTGCCGGAGTTCGGCACGATCTGCCCGATTGCGACAGTGGAGGCCGGGCCGAGGAGCTGCCCTGTCCGCGGGTCCATGGCCTGACGGTTGGCACCCGAGCAGGGGGACGCGCCGGCGCAGCCCGGGAGGTAGAGAAGAGGAGCGTCCGAGGCCTGCCACCGGTCGAGGAAGAACGTGGATGCCTGCATCCGTGTGTCGTAGGTCGGCTGCATGTAGACGAACCGCAGGCCGTAATCGAGCGTGAGGTTGTTGCTGACCTTCCAGTTGTCCTGCGCGTACCAGTCGATGTTGTTGTAGACGTACGCGCCTTCCACGACGACCGACTGCTGTGCGTACGAGCTCAGGATGCCGAGGGCGGCATTCGAATAGCCGAAGCCGCTGTCGAGCGGGTTCTGCGTGTCGTTGGCGAAGCTGAGCGCGCCCTGGAAGGGGGTCGCGCCCGCCGTCCCGAGCTGCTGGGCCTTGTAGGCATGGTTCCAGTACAGGCCCGCCTTGAACGTGTGCCGGCCTGCCAGCTTGGTGAGGCTGACCGACGCGTCGTGCGAGGGGTTGATGTTGGCCAGCTGTGCGCCCAGGTTGGGCGGGGCGTTCGTGATCCGGTTGCCCCAGGTGAAATTTGGCGGATACATGACGCGATCGTCGGCGAAGAACGGTGAGCCCGCGGCACCCCAGACCCGCGCGGCGTTGTACGCCGGATCAACGAACCCCGCCTGCGGGAACAGCGTCGGCAGATCCCCCAGACCGGCGTTCGCGCGGTTCGAGAGCGGGCTGACGTACAGATTGGCAATCTCGTTGAA
>JACCXG010000323.1 GCA_013697225.1 Acidobacteriota bacterium | reverse complement strand
CAGGTCCCGGAGTACGAGTCGGCCTGGAGCGCGTTCCCCCGGGTTGTCCGGCGCAAGGAGTTCGACTTCGGGCTCTACCAGCTGTTGCCGGCCGCTGCGGACCCCGGGATGTGGTTCGACCTCGACGTCGGCATCCACGACGACCTGCACGTGACGCGCTTCCACGCGAAGGAGGAGACCGACGGCCGGACGTTCCGGTGGTCACAGCGGCAGTCTTTCGTGGCGCTCCCCGCACTGCCGGATGCCGGGCGCGAGGTCGTGATCGACATGAGCGCCGGCGGCCGTCCGCACGGAGCCCCCGCCGCCGACGTGACCGTGCACCTCGACGAGTACACGCTCGGGACGGCAGTGGTGGCAGACGGCTTCCAGTCGTATACGTTTGCGATTCCTGACACCGTGCGGATCGCGGTTGCCGGCTCCGGTCGGCTCGCCCGTCTCCGGCTGGTGACCTCCGTCTGGAATCCCCGGCAGGTGCTGGGCACAGGCGACGACAGGGAGCTCGGCGTCATGGTCGATCGCGTGCAGGTAAGATAGCGGCGGGTGATGTTCGGCCACCTGCAGATCTACGACCGTCGCGAACGGGCCCTCGTCGGAACAGCTGACGCGGCCCTCCGGCTCGTGGCTCCCGGGCTCCGGCTGGGGCGCGGCCGGCCCGTGAATCCGCCACAGCGGATCCTGCTGCTCCGTCTCGAGCGCATCGGCGACCTGCTGATGACGCTCGACGCCATCGATGACGTCCGGCGTGCCGTTCCGTCCGCACGCCTCGACCTCGTCGTGGGGAGCTGGAACGCCGAGCTTGCCGGACGCATTCGTGGTGTGGATCACGTGGAGACGCTCGACGCGGCATGGCTCGCGCGCGGCTCGGCTGGGGTGCCGCTCCATCGGCTTCTGCGGCATGCGCGCGGGTGGCGGACACGCAGGTATGACCTCGCCATCAATTTCGAGCCGGACATCCGTGGCAACCTCCTCCTGGCTGCCGCCCGCGCGCGGATGACGGCCGGCTTTGCCAGTGGCGGGGGTGGCGCCCTGCTCGACGTGGCGCTTCCGTACGACCCCCGCGCGCACACGACCGCCAACGCGAGGAGGCTGGTCGCCGCGCTGCTCGACGTGCCCCCTTCCGGCGGGTCGGCACGCCTCGAGATCACCGTGGAGGAGCGTCGGGCCGCTGCCAGGCGGCTCGCCGGCCGACGAGCCCCGCTCATCGGCCTGCATGTGAGCGGCGGCCGCGCGGTGAAGCAATGGGACCCGCAGCGGTTCGCGGCGCTTGCGTCGCGCCTCGTCAGAACGCGCGGGGCCACCATCGTGCTCACGGGCAGTGCTGAGGACCGGCCGATGGTGAACGACCTTCTCCGCGGCCTCGGCCCCGACGGTGTGGACCTGGCCGGCACGCTGGATCTTCCAAATCTGGCGGCCACACTCGAGAGCCTTGATCTCTTCATCACCGGAGACACCGGCCCGATGCACGTGGCCGCTGCCGTCGGTACCCCGGTCGTGGCAATCTTCGGCCCGTCCGATCCCGCACGGTACGCCCCGACAGACACGTTTCACCGTGTCGTCCGGATCGATCTCCCGTGCAGCCCCTGCAACAGGATCAGGCTGCCGCCCGAGCGCTGCAGGGGGCACATCCCCGACTGCCTGACAGGCATCGACGTCGAGATGGTGTACCGCGCGGCGGAGACCACGCTGGACCGCATGACACGTGCGGGCACGTTGGGCTCCGCGAGGGGATAGACCGCTGCAGGCATCGCTTGTTCTCAACCCTGCCGGATCGGCGCGCCATGTCAGTCTGGCCGACTACCTCGATGCGGATCTGGAGGAACAGGCCGCGACCCAGGCCAACGCATGGATCAAATCGATTCGGGCGGCGCGCGTGGACGGCATGCCGTTCCGCGAGCGTTTCACATATACCGGTGACAGCCTGTGGTGGTTTGCTGAGCTGTACCTGCACAAGGAACGTGCCATCCTTGCGCTCTTCAGGACGCTGCTTGCCGCCAACGCCCTGCTCGACCGGGAGTCACCGTCAGCGGTCCGGCTCCTGAGCGGGGACGAGACGGCACGTCTCGTCCTCCCGCAGCTCGCGCGCGCGCGGCGGATCCCGTGGGAAGGGGAGGGCGCGCGGCAGTCGTACGCCGCCCCGGTGGCCATGGACGCACGGAGCACCTCGCTGATGCTCGCTGCAGTAGCGTCCCCCGCCCGTCCTTTTCGACTTCCTCCCAGGGTCAGGACCACGCTTGCGGCATTCGTCCACACCGCTTTCTGGCGCGGCGACTCGGACCAAAGCGCGGCGGAGTCGTATATCGGCCCGGTGCTCCAGGAACTTGAAGGCCGGGTCGGTGTGCAGGGGCTGGCGTATCTGGGCGTGGGACCCACGTCGAACTTCCGGGCACGGCGCTGGTGGAAGCCAGGGCCGGCTCCCGCGCGAGCCGTTCGGCCGATTGAAACCCTGGTCCCCCGCTTCGCCCTGGCCGGCTCACTCGGACTCTGGCTGGCGAGGCACCACGTCCGCAGGGCACTGCAGTCGAGTCCGGACCTCCGCGCCGCGGCCGTCCTTGGGGGCTGCGACTGCTGGCCTGTCATCGCCCGATCCCTGAGCGGCGTCGCCCTTCTCCAGTTTCCATGGTCCGCGCGCGCGATGGACGAAGCGGGAGTGGCCCTCGACGTAGTCGAACCCGCGGCGGCGCTGACCTACGCGGAGGCTGGCGGCTGGGGGCGGGCGCTCGCACTGGAAGCGCGCCGCCGGGGGATCCCCCTGGCAGGATTGCAGCACGGGTTCATCTATCGGCACTGGCTCAACTACCTGCACGAATCGGACGAGATGCACCCGCCTCGCGCCGGTTCGCGGGACAGAGGGTTTCCCCTGCCGGCCAGGACGCTGGTCTTTGACGAGTACGCCGCCCGGCACCTCATCGAGGCCGGACGATTTCCTCCGGAGTCGATCGTCGTCACCGGAAGTCCGCGGCTCGACGGGCTCGCCCGCCGCTTCGCGGAGCTCGACCCCGACGAGGTGCAGGCGGTCCGCCGTCTCGCCGGAGCGGACGACTCCAGGCATCTCGTGCTCCTCGTCACCAAATTCTCTGAGGTTCACGGCGTGCTGCCAGCATTGCTGGACGCGGTCGGCTCGATCGAGGGGACGCAGCTGGCCATCAAGGCGCATCCGGCCGAAACGCCCGGGCCGTACGAAGCGGCCGCAGCGGGAATGCGCAGGGTGCGCGTGCTGCCCGCCGGCACCGATCTGGCCGCGCTCCTCCGCGCCAGCCGTGCAGTAGTGACGGTGAA
The DNA here is from genome assembly GCA_013697225.1 of Acidobacteriota bacterium. Lineage (GTDB taxonomy): Bacteria > Acidobacteriota > Vicinamibacteria > Vicinamibacterales > 2-12-FULL-66-21 > JACCXG01. The sequence continues at coordinate 22,697 of JACCXG010000323.1, read as the reverse complement.
CTCGACCGTTGCGCTTGACGCGGCGGCTCTCGGCGTTCCGGCGCTCACCATCGGGATGCCGAACAATCTCAGCCCGTTCGTCTCGGCCGGGGCGCTGGCCGGAGCGGCAGGCCCGCAGGAAATCGCTGACGTGCTGCGACGCCTCCTGTATGATGGGGGATTCCGTCTGCGATTGTCCGCCGCGTCGATGTCCCTCACGGCGGAATACAGGATGATTCCCGACGGCCGTGCTGCCGAGCGGCAGGCCGATGCCATCCTGGGCCTGGCGGGGCCCCAGCCCTAGTCGATGGGAGACAGAAACGCGTGCGTGTGCTCATCACCGGTGGTGCAGGGTTCGTCGGCTCCCACCTTGCGGAAGCTCTGCTCGAGCGCGGCGACGAGGTGTTCGTGCTCGACAACCTGTCCACCGGGTCGATGGACAACATCCAGCACCTGAAATCACACCCGCGGTTCCACTACACGATCGACAGCGTCACGAACGAGCCGCTGCTGGCAGAGATGATCGACCGCGCGGACACGGTCGTGCACCTGGCTGCCGCCGTGGGCGTCAAGCTGATCGTGGAGGCACCGGTGCACACGATCGAGACGAACGTGCACGGGACCGAGGTCGTGCTGAGGCACGCGAACAAGAAGAAGAAGCTGGTCCTGATTGCCTCGACCTCGGAGGTCTACGGCAAGAGCACGGATGTGCCGTTCGGGGAGGATGCCGACCTCGTGCTCGGGCCGACGACCAAGCATCGCTGGGCATACGCCTGCAGCAAGATGATCGACGAGTTCCTGGCCCTGGCCTACTGGAAGGAGCGCAAGCTCCCGGTCATCATCGTCCGGCTCTTCAATACGGTGGGTCCGAGACAGACCGGCCAGTACGGCATGGTCATTCCCAATTTCGTCCGGCAGGCCCTTGCCGGCCAGCCCATCACTGTCTTCGGCGATGGTACCCAGAGCAGGAGCTTCACCTACGTCGGCGACGTCGTCCGGGCCATGGTAGCCTTGATCGACGAGCCGAGGGCGGTCGGCCAGGTATTCAACATCGGCAACCGTGGGGAAATCTCGATCAACGCCCTGGCAGCCCGGATCAAGGAACTGACCGGCAGCAGTTCCGACATCGTGCTGGTCCCGTACGACCAGGCGTATGAGTCCGGCTTCGAGGACATGCCCCGACGTGTCCCGGATATCAGCAAGATCAGCTCGCTCGTGGGCTACGCGCCCACCGTCCAACTCGACGAGATTCTGACCCGCGTCATCGAGTTCTTCCGCCAGCAATGATTTCATCACCGTTGAAGATCAAGGCACGCGCACGCCGCGTGGTCGAATCGGCTCTTCGCCGCCAGGCGAAGCCGGTCCGGCGGCTGATGCTGGCCACGGGCCGCGATCGCTCACCGGTGCTTCCTGAAATCGTCCAGATCGAAAGCACGAACATCTGCAATGCCAAGTGCGTCTTCTGCCCGCGCGACGAGATGCACCGCAGCCAGGGGATCATGAGCTTCGACCTCTTCCGCAAGGTCGTCGACGAATGCGCCGAGCTCGGCATTACGCACGTGCGTGTGCACAACTACGGCGAGCCGTTCGTCGATCGGCAGCTCGTGGAAAAGGTCCGGTACGCGAAGTCCAGGGGGATCCGCGAGGTGGGGATGATCAGCAACGGCTCGCTGATCACCGAGCCTGTCGCCCGCGGAATGATCGAAGCAGGGCTCGACGCCATCAACATCAGCGTCGATGCCTCGGGCCGCGAAGTCTTCGAGTCGACGCGTGTCGGGTTGAAGTACGACAAGGTCATCGGGAACATCGAGCGGCTTGTGCGGCTGCGCAGCGAGATGGGTCGCCGGCGGCCGAAGCTCATCCTGTCTTTCGTGCGGCAGAACAACTCGGCCGACGAGCAGGCCTTCATCGAACACTGGCGGCGTATCGCGGACAAGATTCACGTGACCGACCTGCACAACTGGGCCGGCACGCTGAACACGGAATCGGACGTCAACTATCCCTGCTACCGCCCCTGGCTCACGTTCACCGTGCTGTGGGACGGCCGCGTCTCCCTCTGCTGTGCGGACTTCGACGGCCGCACAATCCTGGGGGACCTGAACACCTCATCCATCAGCGAGGTCTGGAACGCCGAGCCGTACATGCGCGCCCGTCGTCTGCACCTCGAGAGCGGCGGCCCCGACATCTGCCGCTCGTGCGACCTCCCCAGCAAGGACTCCCCCCTCTGGGTCGTCAAACTGAAGGGGTTTGGCGAAAGGGGTCAGGGGATACGTGACAAGGATAGAGAGTAAATGGAGCCCACCATGCCACAGCAGAAGTTCTTTCGCCCGTTGATGTTGACCCTCCTGACCATCGGTGTGGCGGCGCCGGTCCTGGCGGGTGAACTGACTGTGCAAATTGCCGACGGCAGGGCCACGGTCATTGCCCGGGACGTTCCGATTCGCCAGATACTCGAAGAGTGGGCACGCGTGGGGAACACCAGGGTCGTCAACGCCGAAAAGATGGTCGGCGGGCCGCTCACCCTCGAACTGGTGGACATGCCGGAGAAGGACGCGCTCGACATCCTGCTGCGATCGGCGGCGGGGTATATGGCCGCGCCGCGTCCGGAGCAGACCCCCGGGGCCTCGCTGTACGACCGCGTGATCATCCTTGCCTCCAGCCGGCCGCCACCCCCGAGCGCGGCGCCGCCGCCGCAGCCGTTCGGTGGAAACCGGCCGTTCGTCCAGCAGGCGCTGCCGCAGCAGCCGCCGCCCGACGTCGACGATCAACAGGACGATCAGACGCCGATGCCCCCGCCAGGCATGATGCCCCCGGGAGCGATGCCGCCTGGGGCGATGCCGCCGGGCGCCATGCCGCCGGCGGGCACGATGCCCCCTCCTGGCATGATGCCGCCGGGCGCCACGTACCCCGGAGCGCCAGGTACGGATCCAAACCAGCAGCCCGCGCCGATCACCTCTCCACGGCCGGGCATGCTGCCGCCACCGCCGCAGCCCTCGCCGGGGAATCCGTACCAGGTGCGGCCTGGAGCCGGCCAGACGAATCCGGACGGGACCCCCGTTCAGCCGCGGCCTACGCCAGAGGATCGGTAGCCGCCGCGCGGTAGTGATCGTCCCCGGAGTGCCGCTACAATCTGGCCCATGAGCGGCACTCCAGTCGTCCGCCGGGGCGAGTACGCCGCGCGGGGCGATTACCATCGCGTCCCCGATCCTGACTGGGACTACTACCCCACCTACATCGCCAAACTCGAGGCCGTCCGCACCTGGCTCCACGGGCTTCCGTCGCAGACACGCGTGCTCGACGCCGGCTGCGGGGAAGGGGTCATCGTCGAGGAATTCGCCTCCTCGCTGGCGATCGAGGGGGTCGATCCGAACTACACGTCGGACCACGTCCGGACCGGGTCCCTGCTCGACCTGCCGTTCCCCGATGGGCGATTCGACCGCGCGCTCTGCCTCGACGTGCTGGAACATCTGGAATACCAGCAGCAGCCGGTCGCGCTCGCGGAACTGTTTCGAGTCCTCCGGCCCGGCGGCGAGCTGCTCGTGTCGGTACCGAATCTCGCGCACCTGCAGTCCCGCATTCACTTCCTGCTTCAGGGGCGCCTGATCCGCACCGCCTCGGAGTACAAGCATCCCGGAGACCGTCCCGCTGAGGAATACGTCCGCCTCGCCCGGTCCGCCGGCTTCGACGTAATCGGCAGGCGGGGAATCTTCCCGACCGTTCCCGTGCTCACCCGGTTCATCCGCAGGCACCCCCGCCGTCTGCTTCCGCTCCACCGGCTCCTCACCCGTGTCGTCCCGGTGCCGGGCTGGTGCCTGCTGAACCTCTTTACGCTGCGCAGGCCGTAGCGCCGTTGCTCCAGAAGCTCCGACAGCTCTCGAAGGACTCGGCCATCTACGGCCTGGGAGACATCGGCGTCTCCATCGTCAACTTCCTCCTCCTCCCGCTGTACGTCCAGTATTTGTCCGACACGGACTACGGGGTTCTCGGGCTCCTTGGCGCCGTGGAGGTCATGACGAAGATCGTCGCGCGATGGGGACTCGACGGCTCCTTCATGCGCTTCTTCTACGACTGCGAGGGGGAGCCCGACAGGCAGCGGCTTGCGAGCACGATCTTCTTCTTCCTCGTCGCGACCAACGGTGTCCTCCTTGCCGTCTCGCTCCTCTCCGCCCCCTGGCTTGCCGGCATGGTTCTCGGGGATCGGGGTCAGACGCTGGCGCTGCGGCTGGTGCTGCTCAACACCTTCGTGATCGGCTTCACCTTCCTCCCGTTCCACGTACTCCGGATTCAGAAGCGTGCCCTGCAGTTCAGCGTTCTGACCCTTGCCCGGTCTGTGACAACCGTTGCGGTGAGACTGCTGCTCATCGTGGGGTTCGGTTACGGCGTGCTCGGCGTGGTGCTCGCGGACGTCCTGGTCACCGGGCTGCTCATGGTGGTGCTGGCCCGCTGGTTCGCACCGCTGATCAGACCGATGTTCTCGCGGAGGGTGCTGCGTGAGAGCCTGGCCTTCGGCCTGCCGCGCCTGCCGCACGCCGCGGCACAGCAGGTCATCGCCGTTGGCGACAAGCTGATCCTCCAGGCCTTCCGCCCCCTTGCGGAGGTCGGGATGTATGCCATGGGGGTCAGCTTCGGCTTGACCCTGAAGCTGTTCCTCAGCGCGTTCGAGTACGCCTGGGCCCCGTTTTATTACGCGAGCGCCCGCGAACCGGGCGCGCCGGCGGTGTTCCGCACCGTGACCACCTACGGGGTGGCGGGGCTGGTCCTCCTTGCGGCGGGGATGTCCGCGGTCGCACGGGATCTGCTGGACCTCATGACCCGCGGACTCTTCGTGGAAGCCGCCCCCGTTGTGGCGTGGACCGCAGTTGGCGTCCTCTTCCAGGGGGTGTATCTGATGACCTCGATCGGTCTCAACCTCACGAAGCGCACCGCGTACTATCCCGTGGCGACGCTCTCTGCCGCCGCGGCCAACATCGGGCTCAATCTGGCGCTGATTCCCCGATTCGGCGCGCTCGGTGCTGCATGGGCGAATGCCGCGGCATATGCACTCCAGGCGGTGATTGCTTTCCGGTTCTCCCAGCGGTTCTACCCGGTTCCCCATGAGTACGGGAGGCTGGCCCGCGTTGGTGTGGCAGGGCTGGCCGCGTACGCCGCCGCGGTTCTCATTCCACCGTTCGCGCCCGTCGTGGGGATCGCCGTGCGTGGAGCGACGGTGCTGGGAATCTTCCTGACGCTTCTCTGGACCACCGGGTTCTTCAAATCGGAGGAGCTGGCCGTTCTTGCGAGGCTGCGCCGCTCGACGCGCAGAGCCAGGACGCCGGCGCGCCCGCCGGAAACGACGGAGCTCGCCGGGGAGATCGTTGCCACCGAGCTTGCCGCGGAGGAGCTGGGTGGTGGCCCGCCGCAACCCGGCACGGCGGGCGGCGCCCGGAACGACTGACGCGGAGGTCCTGCCGGGCCACGGTTGGGCTGGACCGTAGCGGCCGCTGCAGTGAGGCGCTACAATAGGAACGCTCGTTTTTGTCCGATAACCCCCTTAAGAAGCGGGCGCCGACTGCGCGCCGCACCCCCGTTGGAGATCTGACACCTCGATGATCCTGGCCGACAGACTGCGCGAGTCGATTGCCATACGCGCGCGCGCGCTGCCGCTCGCCCGCCACGCCTGGGCCCGTTACCGCCGCCGCCGATACGAAAACCGCATCCAGCGGTTCCTCGACGAGAAGTCCGGCCGTGCGGATCGGCTCCCGATTGGCGCGGTCTACGAAGCCACGATGCGGTGCAACCTGCACTGTGAGTTCTGCTACGTCGGGGACCTCCTGAATATCGAGGGGGAATGGCGCGAGGAGCTGAACCTCGAGGCTCTGCAGAAGGCGTTTCCGGAACATTCCGGGTTCCAGATCAGCCTCACGGGTGGGGAGATCTTCATGCGCAAGGACATCCTCTCGGTGCTGGATGTCTTCCGCACGAAGGGCTATGCGTGCGGCTACCTGACGACCAACGGCACGATCCTGACGGAGGAGCGCGCCGAGGCGCTGGCGGACCTTGCTGCGGCAGGCTTCCTCAAGCACATCAGCGTTTCGATCGATGGTCCCGGCGCGCTGCACGACACGGCGCGCGGCCTCAAGGGCACCTTCGAACGGACGACGGCCGGCCTCCGCCGGCTACAGGCGGCAGCCCGCCGGAAGCACGCACCGCTGCGCATCAGCATCAACACGACGGTGTCACATGACACCGTCGAGGCGCTCGATCAGATGGTCGATGTCGCGGAGGAGCTTGGCGTGGATGCCATCGGGTTGAACCACCTGATGTACAGCACCCCCGAAGAAGTCGCCGAGACCGTCAAGCTGATCGACCCGACGGGCGCAACCGACGCCTCTGTCATCGCGACGTTCGTCACGCCCGATCCCGGACTCGACATCGAGCGTGTCCGCGCCCAGGTGACCGCACTCGAAGAGAAGTGCCGCCGGAAGAACGTGCTGTTCGACTTCCGGCCCAAGGTGCGGCCGCAGCTGGTCGACAACTACTACACCCCGGGGGCCAGACTCGACGGCCGCTGCCTGTATCCGTTTCTGCACGCGCGCGTGTCGTTCTCTGGCAAGGTCTATTTCTGTCCCTTCATCCGGGTGGAAGTGGGAGATCTGACGCAGTCGTCGCTTGAAGAGGTCTGGAACGGCGAGAAGTACGTCGCGATGCGAAAGGCGCTCGTGGAAAACGGCATCTTTCCCGTCTGCCGCCGCTGCTGCAAGGTGGAACTATCTCCAGAGCCGGTGGCCGAGCCGTTTGGCGCAGGGGTGCCGGCGCCGCCGCGGCGGGCGATTCCTCTCACGGTGGTGCGCTAGTGACGACGCTCGGCCGCCGCACGCTCCTCATCAATCCGCCGCTGCTGAACGGCATCGCGTTCACCCGCCAGGGCCGCTGCCAGGAGCGCGAAGAGGTGCTCGGCACGACCAAGCCTCCCTACACGCTCGTGCTGCTGGCGACGCTGCTGCGCGAGGCGGGGTGCGAGGTCAGGCTGATCGACGCGACGGCAGGACGCCTGACCACCGAGACCGTCATGGACGGGCTCGACGCCGAAGGTTTCGTCCCTACCCTCGTGCTCTTCCCCACGACGACCCCGACGCTCCAGGCGGACGTCGCCGAGATGGCGAAGCTCAAGGCCCGATACAGCGCGCCGATCTTCTGCTTCGGTCCGCACGCATCGACTGCCCCCGCCGAGTCGATGGCTCGCGCGCCGCAGGTCGACGGGATGTTCGTCGGCGAACCCGAGGAGGCCGCCGTGCAGCTGGCGGGACTCCCCTCCACCGACGAACTCGGCAGGGTTGGAAGCCTCACATGGCGCCTCAACGGGATCGTGACACCGCATCGTCAGCACGGGAGCTTCAGCGGCTTCCTCCAGATGCCGTACCCGGCCTGGGACCTGCTGGACCTGAAGGGCTATGCCCTTCCCCTCGTGAACCGTCCCTATGTCATCGTGGAGACCAGCCGGGGCTGCCCCTACAGCTGTGACTTCTGCGTCGCGCCAGTCCATCAGGGGCACAAGTTCCGGGAACGCAGCGCCGTCGCACTGGTCGATGAGATCGAACGCGGCTATCGAGAGCTGGGTGTCGAGTTCTTCTACCTCTGGGGGGACACGGTCACCCTCAACGTGAAGTCGTTCACCGCGTTCTGCGACGAGCTCATCGCGCGAAATCTCCCGATCCAGTGGTTCGGCAACGCGCGCGCCGACAACCTCACCGATCCAGCCTTCGTCCATCGTCTCAAGCGTGCGGGATGCTGGATGCTGGCGCTCGGCATCGAGACGGAGTCCGAGGATGTCCGCAAGGACATGGTGAAGCGGCTGGAACGGAAGAAGATAGAGGCGGCGTTCCGGAACATGCGCGATGCGGGCATCAGATCGTTCGCCTTCTTCATCTTCGGGTATCCGGGCGAGACGCCGGAGACAATGCAGCAGACGGTGAAGTACGCGATCCGGCTGGATCCGGACTTCGCCAACTTCTATCCGGCGGTGCCGTACCCGGGAACGGCCATGCACGAGAAGTGCTTGCGGGAAGGGCTGCTGGGCCCAGATGCCGACGACTGGACGAAGATGGAATACTCGTACTACGTGCTGCAGGGGCAAGGCCTGAACGAGAAGGTCGTGATGGACGCGATCAACGGCGCGAAGCGGCGGTTCTTCCTGCGTCCCGGTTACCTTGCCCGCCACGCCGGAGACATCGCACGCCTCGCCCTGACGAAACAGGGCATCGTCTGGCAGGTGTTCGTCAGGACGCTCTTCGGTGCGCCGATTGCCGACGCCTCCGAGCGGCAAGCGGCATCGGCCGCCGGTGCAGCCAAAGCGGTAGCGGAATCGCGCTGAGGTCCATCATCCCGGCGCCTGCCGCAGTTCCTCTGCCGTCAGCCGCTGGTAGATCCGGGCCGCGCGGGGATGGCCACGCCGGAACCGGTGCAGGGCCCGGAGCTGCACGATGTAGCCGAGCGCTTCCTTGACGTTCATCTTGCTTTCCCCTGCCGTCCTCCCGACGAACACGTACGGGACCTCCACGACGCGCTCCGGACGGCCGCGTACGAGCAGTTCGAGGCAGATCTTGAACCCGCCTGCAGAAATGCTGACGCCGCGGGCAATGTCACGGCGGATCAGGAAGAATCCCGATGTGGCATCAGCCACCGGCGTCAGCCCTCGCGCGAGCAGACACGCCAGGCGTGACATCAGGAGGCGGGTCGCCGGCCAGTTCCGTGTGCCGCCACCGGGGATGTACCGGCTGGCGACCACCGCGTCGGCGTCCGCCTGCCGCATGATCGCCAGCATGCGGGGGAGGAGCATCGGAGGATGGCTCATATCGGCGTCGATGACGCCGACAATCGGGGCGCGTGCGGCGTCGAAACCCTCGATGACGGCTGTTCCGAGCCCCAGCTTGCCGGCGCGGTGCACGACACGGATATTGTGGTCCCTCGCCAGATCGTCGGCCAGCGCGCCCGTACCGTCCGGCGAGTTGTCGTCCACGATGACCAGCTCGGCATTCAGCGACTCGGACGCATATGCGGCGAAGATCGCCTGCACCAGCTCCGGCAGGCGATCGCGCTCGTTGTAGGTCGGGACGATGATGGAGAGGACGGGGGACGTTTCGACGGACACGTATCTGGCTCGCCAGCACTATAAACCAAGCGCGCCGGCAGCCGCACGATCGCGTACGTCGACCGCCATCCTCCTGCTCACGGCGGCCGTACTCCTGGGCCTTCGCCTTCCGTCGCTCGCGCAACCGATGGGTGCCGATCAGTCGCTGTACGCGTATGTCGGGGAGCGCATTCTCGCGGGGGAGCGCCCGTACGTGGACGCCTGGGACCAGAAGCCGCCGGCGATTCACTATACGTACGCGCTGCTGCGCGCCGCCTGGCCAGCCGACGGAGCGGTCGCCGCCGCCGATGCCCTTGCCGCCGCAGGGATCGCCGCGCTGCTCTTCCTGATCGGACGTGAGCTTACGAGTCACAGCGTCGGCGCCGGCGCTGCGCTCGTCTACCTCCTCCTGTCAAACCCGGCGTTCTTCCGCCTTGGAGGAGTTCGCGTACGCGGGCAGGCGGAGATCTTCATCGCGCTGGCGGTGACGGCTGCCGCCTTCCTGCTGATCCGGTCCCGTCCCCTGCCGGCCAGTCTGTCCGAAGCGGGAGGGAGGGATGCCTGGCGGTACGCGGGCGCGGGGCTGCTGCTGGGGGCCGCCTTCACGTTCAAGTACAACGCAGGCGTATATGGTGCCGCGGCGGCAGCGGGCGTGCTGGGCGCCGGCGCACTCACCTTTCGGCGGGCCGGCCCGTTCGCGGCCGGGTACGCGGCGTTCCCGCTCGCCTTCCTCCTGATCTTCACTGACGCGCTCGGGACGGTCTACGATGCGACGGTTCTCTACAACGTCCGTTACTCGGGAGAGACCTACAGCGGGCCGCTGCACTTTCTGACCTACCTCCTCACCTTTCCCATCCAGCACGCGCGTGTCGATGCCCTCTGGACGCTGGGCGGCGCGGGCTGTGCCGTCCTGCTCGTGGCCGGGGTTCGGGATCGGGCCCGACTCATACCGGTGATCTGGGTTGCCGCAGCCTGCCTGTCGGTGGCCATCAACGGCAGCCGCGGCCTTCCTCAATACTTCGTTCAGGCCGGACCCGGGCTCGCGCTGGCGGCGGCGTGGGGGGGCGCGCTGGCGGCGGGGGCCGTACGGGAGAGATTCCCGCCGATGGCTGCCCGCGCTGCCCTGACCATCGGCATGCTCGTCGTCGCCGTCGCGGTGGCGCGAGTAAACCAGTTCAGCAAGCTTGCCGAGCAGACGCTGTTCGATGCGCAGGCACTGGCAGGACGGATGACGCGTGAGACCTACCTGGCGCGCTACGTGGACGGGCAGAAATACACGGCGCTCGGCGCGGCGCAGGTCGGCCGGCTCATGCAGGCGCACAGCGCACCGGACTCACCCGTGTATCTCTTCGGCTTTACGCCTGCGGCCTATCTGCACGCAGACAGGGTCAGTGCGTCCCGCTTTTTCTGGAGCCGTCCTGTAATCGCGGGGTTCAACGAGGGGCGGCCCGGCTACGGGGTTGCGGGGGTGCGCGCGGAGCTCGAACGCGCCCGGCCGGCGGTCGTGGCGCTGCAGGTCGACGACTGGGCGCCTGACGTGACCGATTCAGCGGAGTTCTTCCTGACCACCCCGGTGCTTGCCGAGTGGCTGCAGTCGGAGTATCGCCAGATGCCAGGCCCTGACGGATTCGATGTCTGGATCAGACGCGAATAGGCGGTTCGTCCTCGCGCTCGCCGGGGTCCTCGCCCTGGCCGCCGCGCTCCGCGTGCTGTTCCCGACAGCCGATCCTCCGTGGAACGCTCCGGTAGGGATCGTCTGGCACGACGAAGGGGCCTGGGTCCACAATGCGCGGAACCGCGCGATATGGGGCGCGTGGTCCCTCGACGCGTGGAACCCGATGTACATCGCCCCGGTGTTTACGCTGCTGGAGTACCTGTCGTTTGCCGCCCTGGGCGTGGGTGTCTGGCAGGCCCGCCTCGTGTCAGTCGTCGCGGGCTTCGCGTCGGTGTGGCTGCTGGCGCTCGGTGTCCGCCGTCTGGGTGGTTGGACTGCCGGTATCATCGCGGGCCTGCTCCTCGGGACCAACTACGTCTACGTCATGTACAACCGGGCAGCGCTCATGGAAACGACAATGGCCGCATTCGTCGTCGCCGGGTGGTACTGCTACGTGCGCGCGCAGGAGCGGCCCTGGTGGGGTGTGCTGGCCGGCGTGTGTGCCCTCCTGGCCTTCTTCACGAAAGCGGCAGCGGCGTTCTTCGTCGCCGCCATCGCACTGGACGCCGTGCTGTGCTGGATCCTGCCACGTACCGTCAGCACGGACGCGGCGCGGCGGGCGTCGATTGGCGTGCTTGCCGGGCTTGCCGCGGGAGGCCTGGTGGCCCTTGCGGTCTTCGTCGGGCCGCACTGGGCCGAGTACCAGTTCTACAACTGGCAGATGTCGGTCACACGGAAACCAACGTACGACCTTCGCTCCGTGATGGATCGTGTCTCCGGTTTCCCGATCCTTCACGACGTGCTGACACGCTCGTGGCTGGTCATCGTCGTCGCCACGATCGGCGGTCTGGCCTCCCTTGCGCGGTGGCGGACGCTCGTACCACCGGAACGGCTCCTGCTCGGCTGGCTGGCAATAGGCACGCTGGAGCTCCTCGTGCACGACGTGGGGAACGAGCGGCGCTTCGTGTTTCTGATTCCCGCCGCAGTGGCCGTGGCGGCGCTGGTGCTCGGCGGGCGTCGGGCGCTTGCTGGTCCGGAGCTGGCCAGGCTCACCCGGGCTCAGGCTGCCGTCGCACTGCCGGTGGCGGCCTACGGGTTCTACGTGATGGCCGGGGCAGTCGTACGCGTCTTCCGCCTGTATGAGATCAGTCCCAACGTGCGGCTGGCTGCAGGAGTCGCGCTGGCCGCCACCCTGCTGCTCTATGCTTTCTGGCCGCGCGTGGCCTCGTGGGCCGCAACCGAGCGGTGGAGCCCTGCCGCCGCGCTTGCCGTGATAGGCCTGGTGTCTGCCGGAGACGTGGCGCAGTTCGTCCAGTGGAGCATGGGGCGCAGCTACAAGAACGTCGCGGCGTCCCGCCTCCTTGCAGACTGCCTTCCTCCTGACACGCTGGTGCACGGGAAGCTCGCCAACGGCCTGGCGCTCGAAAACCGGATCCGGCCGGTGTTCGTCGGCCGCAACTTCGGCAATTACAGCGACCGCACCGCACGTGATGATGTGCGATATATTCTGACGTACGTCGCGCCCCGTATCGGCTACGAGGGGCCCGTCATCGCTGACGTCCTCGAAGCCTACCCCGAGCGGCGCGTTGTCATGACCTTTGCCGTGGCGGAGACGTCGACCGGCCACGACCGCGCAGCATTGATCGACAAGTTCGGAGGGCGGCAGCCGGATGGGCGGCCCGGGGACGACATGGGCCGTGCGTGCCATTGACAACCGCGCCATCAAGGCGCACGCGGATCTCCGCTTCCGCTCCGAATACGACTACGCCCTGTTCGAGTACTACCGCAGCGCGAAGGTGATCGCGTTCCTCGCACGTGCCGGGGTGCCCCTCGGCGGGCGGGTGCTCGACGCCGGCTGCGGGGGTGGCGGGATGCCGCTGTCGCTTGCCGAGGAGGTTGGAACCGTTGTGGGAATCGACCCCGTCGAGCGCTTCCGGGACGCAGGGGTCAGGCTCGCGCGCGAGCGTCAGATGGGGAACCTCCACTTCGCACTTGCCGACGGGATGGCGTTGCCGTTCGTCACGGCGTCATTCGACCTCGTCCTCTCCCACGCGGTCATCGAGCATGTCGGCGACGCCCCCCGTTATCTGCGGGAGTGCGCCCGCGTGCTCGCGCCCGGCGGCCACGTGTATCTCTCGACCTCGCCATATCTGTCATTTGCCGGTGCGCACCTGCCCCGGCTCCGAATCCCCGTGCCTCTGCACCTCATCGCTGGACGCACGGTCGCGTTCTCGGCCTTCCGCCTGCTCGCGAGGCACGCGCCCTGGACACTCCGGGAGCCGGCGCACGAGAACTCGTTCATCAGGGCGGCCCGCCGCGGCGAGGTCAAGGAGGACGACCTTCTCGAGAAGGTGACCGTCTCACGTCTTCGCGGGCAGATTGCTGCCGCCGGACTCCGGGTGGTGCGTGAGGAGCTTCACGTTACGCAGACCGTGCGCCGCTTGCCCTCGGCACTTGGACGCTGGCTCAGGGACCACCCGGCAGCGCAGAACGTCTTCATCAGCAACATGGAGTACGTGCTGGCCCTGAACGGCCACGACGCTCCACCCGCGACGACAGGGGCAGGAGCCTAGGCGTGGCGGAGGTGCTGAGGTATCGCCGTGAAGACCGCCGTGCGGTGGATGCGCTGTACCGGCGGGTGTTCGGGATTGACGCGGCTGAATCCAGCCGTCTTCGATGGGAGTGGCAGTACAGCCGCAACCCCAACAACCCGGGACACGAGCCGGAGATCTGGGTCGCCCACGAAGGCCCCGCCGTCGTCGGGCAGTACGCCACCATGCCGGTGCGCCTGTCGCTCGGCGGTCGAGAAGTCCAGGGATCCTGGGGCATGGACGTCATGGTGGCCCCCGAACGGCAGCGGCAGGGCCTCGGTGAAGTGCTCTTCCGCACGTGGGATCGCAACGTGGGCGCCTCCCTGGGGCTCGGCCTGTCCGACTCCTCGTACCGCCTGTTCCAGAAGCTGCGCTGGCCTGACGTGGGACCGGTGCCGTGCTTTGTGAAGCCGCTGACGCGACGCGCGCTGCGCCGGCCTGAGTGGCCGGTCCTGGTCAACAGGCTCGTGTCCGCCGTCACGCTGCCGCTCATCAGGATCATCTCGAGACCACGGCCGCTCACCGCGGAGGTCCGGATCCTCCACCGGTTCGACGACAGCTTCACGGCCCTGTGGGAATCCCTCGCCCCGAAGTTCGACCTGGCCGTTCGCCGCGATGCGGCGTATCTCAACTGGAAGTTCACGGGCGCGCCCCACGTCCGGTACTGGATCGCCGCGCTCAGGCGGCAGGACCGGAACGTTGGCTATGCCGTCTACCGACATCTGCACGAGCCACGCGGACGCGTCACGCTGCTCGTCGACTTCCTCGCGGACCCCGAAGACGAGGACGGGGTGACCACCCTGCTCGGCTGGGTCGATCGTGAGGCCCGACGGGCAGACTCCGACAAGATCCGCACGTTCGCCATGCATGCCGGCTTTCGGCGCCTTATCAGGAAGTCGGGATACTTCCAGGTCAAGTCGACGATGGAGTTCGTGGTCAAGGTGAATGCGGTGGAGCTCCCGCCGTCGTTCTACGAGGGAACGGACCGGTGGCACGTCACGCTCGGGGACTCCGACCAGGATCGGTGACCCCCTTCGTGAGCGCCACACATCAAATGCACCTGCTCGTCGGGATCGACACCGAAGGGGACAACCAGTGGGATCCGGCGTCCCGCGCGAACCAGCGATTCGAGAACATCTACGCCCTCCCCAGGCTCCACGCGCTGTTTGCCCGTCACGGCGTCAGGCCGACGTATGTCATCACCCATCCGGTTGCGACCGACGGGAGATCGGCGGACGTGCTCCGTGGCCTGCTTGCAGCGGGAGACTGCGAGGTCGGGGCGCACCATCACGCGTGGGAAACACCGCCGTGCACAGCGGACGACGTGAAGCGGCACCCGTATGCCTGCATGCTCCCGCGCACGCAGTTCGAAGAGCAGCTGGAAACGCTCACGGCGTCCATCGAAGCGGCGGTCGGCTGCACGCCCGTGTCCTACCGGTCCGGCCGCTTCGGGTTCTCGGCCGCGCACGTGGCCGGCCTCGAACGGCTTGGCTATCTGATCGATTCGAGCGTTGCGCCGCTCTTCAACGAGCGGCACAAGGGAGGCCCGGAGTTCGTCGAAGCGCGTCTGAAGCCGTACTTTCTGGCGTACGACAGCGCGGTGACTCCCGGGTCGAGCAACGTGCTCGAGGTGCCCGTCTCCGCCGCCTTGAACCGGCGCCTCCCGCGGACGCTGCAGTACGCGTACGCCCGAGTCCCCCGGCCGTATGCGACCAAGCGTGCCTTGCGCGCCCTGGGGCTCCTGCGACTCCGCTGGCTGCGCCCCTCCTACTCATCGCTCGAGGACATGTGCACGCTCGCGCGCGACCTGACCCGATGGCAGGAGCCGGTGCTCAACCTGCTCTTCCACTCGAGCGAAGCCATCGTCGGAGGGAGCCCCTATAACCGTACCCAGGAGGAGCTCGACGCGTTCTGCGAACGCCTGGAGCGCTTCTTCGAGTACGCCGTAGGGGAACTCGGCGCCCGTCCCCTTACCTTCCGCGAGTTTCGCGATCAGTACTGCGGCCCCTGATCCCATGCACATCGTCCACGTCACTCCGCACCTGCCGCCGGATCAGGCAGCCAACGCGCTGCTGCCGTGGAGGCTCGGTGAATGGGCGCGGGAGCGTGGCGACACAATCGAGTACGTCGCGCATCCGCCGCTCTCCGGGCGGGCGGGTTCTGGCCGGGGCGGCACTGCAGGCAACGTGACGTGGCTCCCCCGCCGTACGAGCAGCGTTCTGGATCGCGGACTGCGGATCGGTTCGCTGACGGGCGCGTGGCGGGTCTGGCGAGCCATGTCGCCTGTGCTCGCGCGCGCGGATCTGGTTCACGTTCACAGCAACGGCCTGCTGCCGGAGCTGGCGGTACTGCTGGCACGGCGCGCCGGAAAGCCCGTCGTGCTCACCCTGTACGGCACCGAAATCTGGCACTACGCGCCGCGACGGCCTGTTGATCTGTTCACCCGCGCGTACCATGCCGCTTCGGCCGTGACGTTCTACAGCGCGCGGCTGCACGGCCGGGCACTGGAGCTGGGGCTCACCCGCCGCGGCCTGCACGTCATCTATCCTCCCGTGCCGGAGGAGTTTGCGTGGCATGACGAGCAGGCACAGGCGCGCGCCCGGGCGGAGCTGCACGTGCAGAACCGGCATCTGCTGCTGAACGTCAAACGGCTGCATCCGCTGGCCGGTCAGCGGCACCTCATCGAAGCCATGACCGACGTCGTCCGCACCCATCCGGATACCCGGCTGGTGATCTGCGGGGAAGGGGCGTTGCGGGAGGAGCTGCAGGCAGCGGCCCGCTCCGCAGGCGTCGAACGCCACATCATGCTCGCGGGCTTGATCGACAATCGCACCATCGCGCAGTACTGCGCCGCTGCCGATCTGTTCGTGCTGCCCTCCCTGCTCGAGGCACTGCCCACGGTAGCTGTCGAGGCACTCGCCAGTGGAACCCCCGTGCTGTCGAGCGACAATCCTGGCGGCCTGGAACTGAACGATGTCTTTGGACCCGACGTCGCGATTGTCCCGCGGGAGGCACCGGTCGCGCTCGGCTCGGCAATCGCGGGTTTCCTCAGTGACAAGCGCCGCACACGGGGCTCCACCCGCGAGATCCTCGAGCGGACGTTCAGGCCCGCCGCTGTTGCGGCGCAGTACCGCGCCGTGTACGAGGCAGTGGCATAGCGGAATGAGGCGAGGGAGCATATGACGTTGATGGAACGAATCGGTCAGGACATCACAGAGGCCATGCGCGCGCGAGACCAGGCCCGCCTCGTCCCGCTCAGGATGGCCAAGGCCGCCCTGACCAACCGCGAGGTGGAAAAGGGACGGCCGCTGGACACGGCCGAGGCCGAGGGGGTAATTGCGTCCCTGCTCAAGCAGCGGCGGGACTCTGTCGAGCAGTTCGAGAAGGGTGGACGCGAGGATCTGGCCACCCGTGAGCGAGCGGAGATAGAGGTCCTGGAAACCTATCTTCCGCCGCCGATCGATCCTGCCGAGCTCGAGCGGGCCGTAGACGCCGCTGCAGCGGAAACTGGCGCCACGAGCCCCAAGGACATGGGGAAGGTCATGAAAGCGGCCATGGCCAGACTGGCGGGGAAAACGGTCGATGGCCGGGCAGTGAACGAGCTGGTCCGGCGACGACTGGGAGGCTGAAAAAGTCCCAAACCTTTTCGGGCAGAGTCCGTCTAAAGGTGTTGAAAGGCACGCACAGGCCTCTCATCCATCCTCCATTTGGCCCCTGTCGCAAGCAGGGGCCTTTTTTTCTCCGTTGACCCGGCGCCCCTCCTGTGGTCCCTCCGAACCCCTGTGGTACGCTTCGAGGTTGTGCGTCAGCCGTTCGCCTCCTGCCCGATGACCCGCGCATCTCAGGCGCCGGCGCCCGACGCCGCGGGGGTTGTGCCCTTCCGTAGATGAGCTCACGCCTCGCCCGGTCCGCCGGGCTGATCGGCATCGCCACCTTTGCGAGCCGCATCCTGGGAGTGGTGCGGGAAATGGTGCTCGCGGCCTACTTCGGTGCGGGCGCCTCGATGGACGCCTACAACGTGGCGTTCCGGGTACCGAACCTCCTTCGCGACCTGTTCGCGGAGGGAGCAATGACCGCAGCGTTCGTCCCGTCGTTCACCCGGACGATCGCCCAGCGCGGACGGGAGCAGGCATGGCGTCTGGGAAACCTCGTCATCAACGCGCTGCTCCTGATTACCGGCCTGCTCGTCGCCGCCGGCATCCTCTTCGCGGGGCCGATCACCGCGGCCATCGCCCCGGAATTCGCAGCCGTGCCGGGCAAGCTGGAGCTGACGACCCAGCTCACGCGGGTGATGCTCCCGTTCCTGACGACAGTGGCCGTGGCGGTCGCCATGATGGGGATGTTGAACTCGCTGGGCCGGTTCTTCATACCGTCGCTGTCGCCGGCCATGTTCAACGTGGCAACCATTCTCTGTACCGTCGCGCTGGTCCCGGTGATGCCGGGGCTTGGCCTTCCCCCGATCATGGCGATCGCGGTGGGAACGCTGCTTGGGGGCGTGGGGCAGATCCTCCTGCAGTGGCCGGTCGTGCGGGCGGAAGGCTTTCGCTACCAGCCCATCCTGGACTTCAGGGACCCGGATCTCCGCCAGATCCTGCGGATGATGGTTCCGGGAACACTGGGCGTGGCGGCCGTGAACATCAACGTGCTGGTGAACACGATCCTCGCAACGAGCCAGGGGGACGGGGCCGTCTCGTGGCTCGGATACGCCTTCCGCCTGATGTACCTGCCCATCGGGCTCTTCGGCGTGTCGATTGCGACAGCCGCGCTGCCGGACGTCTCCCGTCAGGCGGCGGCTTCCGATCTGGCGTCCATCAGGCGCACCGTGTCCGCCGCCCTGCGCCTCATGCTGATGCTCAACGTGCCCGCCACGATTGGCTTGGTCGTCATGGCCGAGCCCATCACAGCCCTGCTCTACGAGCGCGGCCGGTTTACCAGTGTCGACACCGCCGCAACCGCGGCGGCCCTGATGTTCTACGCGCCCGGCCTGCTCGGGTACTCGGCGGTCAAAATCGCCTCCCCGACCTTCTACGCGCTGCGGGACAGCCGGACGCCGGTGACCATTTCGATGATCTCGGTTGCCGCGAACCTGGGGCTGAACCTTGCGCTCATCAGGATCCTCGGATTCCGCGGGCTGGCGCTCGGTACAGCGCTGGCCGCGATCTTCAATGCCGGCTCGCTCCTGTGGCTGCTCCGTCGCCGGCTGGGCGGCCTCGAAGAGCGCCGGCTTCTCGTGGCCTTCTGGAAGATTCTCCTTGCGTCGCTCGTGATGGCTGGCGTCGCGGTGATGAGCGGAGAATGGCTCGCGACGGCTGTGCCGGCAGGCGGCGAGCTGCAGAAGGTCATCCGCGTACTCGGATCCATCGTCGCGGCGGTTGCGGCGCTCGGGCTGTCGGCAAAGGCACTCCGGATCGAAGAGTTCAACGAAGCGACCGCCCGCATACTGCGCCGGCTGCTGCCGGGCCGCCGCTGACCCGCCGTGTCCCCCCTGATCCCCCGTGTTCACTCGACCGTCGTGCGCACGGCGTCCGTACACTTCGTCGTCGATGGTTACGGCAACATCTTCGCACCGCTGCTGCCTCTCCTGCTGACGCGGCTCGACCTGACGCTCGCTACGGCTGGCGCCATGACGATGCTGTTTCAGCTCGCGGCATCGGTGTCCCAGGTAGGCTTCGGGCACCTGGCGGATCGGTGGAGGCCACGCCTGCTCCTCCTGGCGGGCCCTGTGATCTCCGTGTCGGTTCTCAGCCTGGTGGGAGCCGCGACCTCAGTCCCGATGCTTGCCGCGATCCTGATCGTCGGGGGGCTAGGCGGGGCCGCCTTCCACCCGCCTGCCGCTGCGCTGGCGTATCGCCTGGGGGGCGCGCGCCCTGGCCTTGCGATGTCGGTGCACATTACCGGCGGATCGCTGGGGTTTTCGCTCGGGCCGCTGCTCTTCGCCCCCTTCGTGCAGCGCTTCGGTCTGGAGTGGACGCCGGTGCTCGCGCTACCGGGACTCGCGGTCATTGCCGTGCTGCTGGTGCGCATGCCCGCCATTGCTCTCCCTCCCGCCGACAGCCTGGGTCTGCGTGCCCTGTGGCCCTACATGCGGCCGCTGACGCTTCTCTACCTGATCGTCGTGCTCAGAACGATGACGTCGATCGCGTTCGCGACGTTCATGCCGGTGATGCTGACGCGGCAGGGCGTTTCCCTCGCGTATGCCGGCGGGGCCGTGGCCGCATACCTGTTTGCGAGCGGCATCGGCGGATTCATCGGCGGTCCGGCGGCCGACCGGTTCGGCCCGCGGCGCGTCATCGCCTTGTCGCTCGTGCTTGCGGTGCCTTTCCTCTTCGGGGCGTCGGTCTCGAGCGGCCGGACATTCATCATCCTGGTGGCAATCGGGGGGTTCTTTCTCCAGTCCACCCTGCCGGTGAACGTCACGTTCGGTCAGGCGCTCGCTCCCGTGAGCGCCGCGACGGTGTCGTCGCTGATGATGGGCTTCGCCTGGGGGACAGGTGGCCTGAGTGTGCCATTTGTGGGCATGGTGGCGGACCGGATTGGCATCGAGGCGACGCTCGGCGCTCTCTCGCTCGTCCCGCTGGGGGCTGCCGCACTTGCGCTGCCGTTGCCCGAACGTCCGCCGGTCCGGGTCCAGACGCCTCCGGCCGCCGACCCCTTATGAGCAGGAGAGCCGTGGTACGATAGTTTCTTTGTTCCCGACCCGCAGGGCACGATGCGACGCTACGCTCCAGGACCGACCGGACTCAGCTACTCATTCGGCCCCGGACCGATCACGCCGGCGGTGAAGTGGCTGATCATCGCGAACGTCGCGATGTTCGTCGCCACGCTGGTCTATCGGGACATCATCACCTTCCTCGGTCTCATCCCGCAGCTCGTCTTCGAGGGGCTGTGGGTCTGGCAGCCTGCCACCTACCTGTTCCTGCACGGCGGCGCCTTCCACATCCTCTTCAACATGCTCGGGATCTGGATGTTCGGTGTCGAGCTGGAGCGGCGATGGGGAACCACGTTCTTCCTGAAGTACTACGCCGTCACGGGGATCGGGGCCGGCCTCACCGTGCTCTTCGTCAGCCTCCTCCCCCTGGCGGCAACCGCTGGAACGTACCAGGCAGTGACGATCGGCGCCTCCGGCGCACTGTACGGATTGCTGATGGCGTTCGCGATCTACTTCCCCGATCGCCCGATTCTGATGTTCCTGCTGTTCCCGATCCCGGCGAAGTACTTCGTCATGATCATCGGGGCCATCGCGTTCCTGTCGGCGCCGGGCAGCGGGGTGTCGCAGGCGGCGCACCTCGGTGGCCTGCTGTTCGGCTACCTGTACCTGCGCGGAGGCCGTGGCGGCCTCAGCGCAGAGATCAAGTACCGATACCTCAAGTGGAAGATGAACCGGCTCCGCCGGAAGTTCGATGTGTACTCTGGTGGCCGGTCCGACTGGGATCGGCACGTTCATTAGCACTCCAGCCCTTCCGGGCTCCGCCGCCACGACAGCGGCCTCCGATCTCCGGCTGTTCGCGATAACATTCCGGTCCTCGTGACCCTTCCTGCCCTCGATCTGCTGTCGGACCGGTACCGTGTCGAGCGGGAAGTCGGTCGCGGCGGCATGGCGACCGTCTACCTCGCACAGGACCTGAAGCATCACCGGCAGGTAGCCATCAAGGTGATGAAGACCGACGTCGCCGCCATCGTGGGGCCCGATCGCTTCCTGCGGGAAATCGAGGTAGCGGCACGGCTCAACCATCCGCACATCGTGCCGCTGTTCGACTCCGGAGCCGCCGGCGACCTGCTGTTCTACGTCATGCCGTACGTGGCAGGGGAATCCCTGCGCGCGCGACTGGAGCGCGAGGGGCGCCTCCCCGTAGAGGACGCTCTTCGCCTCACGCGGGACATCGCGAGCGCGCTGGGCTACGCCCACCAGCACGGCCTGGTGCACCGGGACATCAAACCTGAGAACGTCCTCCTGGCTGACGGCATGGCGCTCGTCGTCGACTTCGGGATCGTTCTGCTGCGGGGCGCTGGGCAGGAGGCAGACGGAATAACCCTCACGACCTCGGCGGGCGCGGTGCTCGGGACACCGCAGTACATGAGTCCGGAGCAGGCGAGCGGCCGGGAAGTGGACGGGCGGTCCGACATCTACTCGCTGGCGTGTGTACTCTACGAAATGCTTGCGGGACAGCCGCCGCTCGTGGCCACGACGGCTGACGCGCTCCTCCGCATGCACGTGACGCTCGAGCCGCGGCCGGTGACCGACCTCCGCCCCGCCGTGCCGGCTGGCGTTGCACGTGCGATCGCTCGGGCGCTGGCAAAGGTGCCGGCGGATCGGTTTCCAACAGCGGCGCAGTTCGCAGAAGCGCTCACCGCCCCGACAACGGGCGTCCCGACGCCTGTGCCTGCGCCGCAGGACGGGCGCGTTCCGCCGAACAACATCCCCAGACCGCGGACCCGCTTCGTCGGCCGGGAGCAGGAGCTCGCCGACTGCGTTCGGCTGCTTGCCGACACGCGGCTGCTGACCCTGACCGGCGTTGGCGGCGGGGGGAAGACACGTCTGGCGCTGAAGCTCGCCGAGGGGGTTCTGCCGGAGTATCCGGACGGCGTCTGGTTCGTCGATCTTGCAGCGCTCAGCGATGAGGATCGGGTACCCAAGGCGGTCGCCGCGGCACTGGGTGTTCGGGAGGTGGCCGGCAAGCAGCTCCAGGAATCGCTCCGCGAGCACGTCAGGGACACCAGACTGCTGCTGGTCCTGGACAACTGCGAACATCTGCTGCAAGCCGTTGCCGATCTGGCGGACAGGCTTCTCGAGGCTGGCGGCGCCGTTCGAATTCTGGTCACCAGCCGTGAGGGGCTGGGGATTCAAGGGGAGCGGCTCTTCCCTGTTCGTCCTCTCAGAGTGCCCACCCCTGCTGCGGCTCGCGATTTCCAAGCCGTTGCGTAGTCCGAAGCCGTCCGGCTGTTCGTCGATCGCGCGCAGCGGGCGGTGCACGAGTTCACGTTGAGCGAGGAGAATGCCGAAGCCATCGCCGACATCTGCCGCCGCCTCGATGGAATCCCCCTCGCCATCGAACTGGCCGCGGCACGCGTGAAGCTGCTGTCCGTCGATCAGATTCGGAGCCGGCTCGACGATCGGTTTCGCCTGCTGACCGGCGGCAGCAAGACCGCTCTGCCGCGCCACCAGACACTGCAGACCGCCGTGCAGTGGAGCTACGATCAGCTGTCATCGGCGGAGCAGCATCTTCTGCGGGTGCTGTCGGTGTTCTCCGGAGGCTGGACACTGGACACCGCCGCGCGTGTGTCGGACCACGCCGACGAGTTCGAGGTCCTGGACCTGCTGTCGACGCTCGTGGACAAGTCCCTCGTCCTGGTGGATCGCGATCAGGAT